>JAUVKD010000221.1 GCA_030596385.1 Methanosarcinaceae archaeon
ATTTTAAGATTAAATAAAGTAATCGATTACAGGATGGCGTAATCAATTGGTGATAATTTAAAACCAAACCCCCATTCATCTTAAACTAAAAGGTTACAAAATTTTCGTACAAAAAAAACGAGACAATATTTCAAACACATCACCTAATTTTGCGCCCCTTAAACTTATCTACAATCACACCTTTATTCAACCTACAAAGGGAGAAACAGGTTAATCTGTAATCATGCTTAAAGAATTATTTAATCCTGGATCCGTAGTAGTCATAGGAGCCTCACGAACAAAAGGCAAAGTCGGTAATGCAGTACTTGAAAACCTGCTCAATGATTTCAAAGGGAACATCATCCCCATAAACCCAAAATCAAGTGAAATACTGGGGTTAACATGTTACCCTACTATTCTGGATGTTCCTGATAATATCAAAAGTGATCTTGCAGTTATAGTAGTACCCGCAAATTTTGTACCGGGTATAATAGACGAATGCGGTCGTGCAGGTGTGAAAAATATTATCGTGATTTCGGCAGGATTCAAAGAAACAGGCGTAGAAGGCGCAAAACTTGAACGGGAATGTGTTGCTATCGCAACAAAATACGGCATGCGAATGCTTGGTCCTAACTGCCTTGGTCTTATTGATACAACCTCAGGCCTAAATGCATCCTTTGCCGCATCCATGGCGCACAAAGGTAACATTGCGTTAATGTCACAATCAGGCGCAATTTGTACTGCTACACTTGACTGGGCGGATGCAAAAGGAGTAGGATTCTCAAAATTTGTCAGCCTTGGCAACAAAGCAGACCTTGCAGAAAATGATCTGCTTATGGAGTTTGCTGGTGACAAGTCCACAGCCGTGATCACGGCATATCTTGAAGGCATCAAAAACGGACCGCAGTTTATGAAAATCGCACGATGTGTCTCAAAGATCAAGCCCCTTATCGTACTAAAATCAGGCAGTACCGCTGTCGGTTCAAGAGCCGTGTCTTCACATACCGGAACACTCGCAGGTTCAGACGAAGCTTACAATGCCGCATTCAACCAGAGCGGGGTTATCCGTGCGGATTCTGTCGAAGATATGCTGGATTACGCACGCGCATTTTCCTCCCAGCCAGTTCCGGATGGCAAGAACATTGCAATACTCACAAATGCAGGCGGACTTGGAATAATAGCAGCAGATGCGTGTTCAAAAGCAGGACTATCACTTGCATCATTTGAAGAGAACACGATACTGCGCTTTCGTGAACGCCTGCCGCCTGCTGCAAATTTCTACAATCCCGTAGATGTTCTGGGGGATGCAAGTGCAGATATTTACGGGTATGCACTTGAAGTATTGCTCAATGACAAAAACGTAGACGGTATTATTCTTTTAACCTCGCCACAGGCAATGACTGCTGTGGATGAAATTGCAAAGATTGTCACACAAAAGGCGGGCTCATCCGAAAAACCTATCCTGTGCAGTTTTGTCGGAGGTACAAGGATCACAAAAGGAGTACGGATACTAAACAGTCACCAGATCCCGAACTATTCATTTCCCGAGCGGGCGGTTGCCAGTATGCGCACATTGTGTGCTTATTCCGATATAAAAAAACAGATATACAACTCACCGCCGATTGCTGAATATGATAAAAAAAGGGCATCTCAAGTCCTTGGCAATGCTGCTAAACTCAATCAGAGAACACTTGGTCTTGAATCATTTGATATACTAAAAGCATACGATATCCCCGTAGTTACAACAGCAACCACAAAAACACTTCCGGAGACCATTGAAATGTGCGAAACTATCGGATATCCGGTGGTTATGAAGATCGTTTCACCTGATATATCACACAAGTCCGATGTTGGAGGCATACGCTTAAACCTCAGGAATGCGGATGATGTCGAACGGGCATACCACACAATGATGTCAGATGTACGGCGTTACATATCTGATGCACATATATCCGGTGTTCAGGTCCAGAGGATGATAACTAAGGGAAAGGAAGTAATAATCGGGATGAATCGGGATGTTCAATTCGGTCCGCTATTAATGTTCGGCCTGGGCGGAACATATGTTGAATTTTTAAAGGATGTATCCTTTGCCGTGGCACCGATAAACAGAAATGATGCAAAGCACATGGTAGCCTCCATCAAAACATATCCGTTGCTTGCGGGTGTGCGGGGAGAGGCACCTTCGGATATCGACTCGATCATTGAAACCCTGATTAAAGTATCACAGATGGTAACTGATTTCCCACAGATACTTGAATTTGAGATAAATCCGCTTATGGTCTTACCTGATGGCCAGGGTTGTGTTGCGATGGATATCAGGCTGACTATAAGCGAAGAATAGATATGTTGAATAGGAACAAAACTGATACTATTGGATACTTATCTTTATTTATCATATACTTATATTTATAACCATAATTATACTTATAACCATAATTATCAATAATTGAATGATTGAAATGATACATGAATAAAACAGAGGAGGGAGATTATGGCATCCATATTGATAAGTTCATCTGAGAAATATTCCGGTAAGACTGCTGTATGTATAGGTCTTGGAATGATACTGAAAAAAATGGATTACACTATAGGGTACATGAAACCAATAGGGAACCTGTTTGTTGATGTAAATGGGGTAATCACAGATGAGGATGCAGAGGAGATG
>JAUVKD010000209.1 GCA_030596385.1 Methanosarcinaceae archaeon
GCTGTGCTATCGGGATAATACGTACCTGGGTAGGTGATAACCACACAGGCAACATTGGGACTGCACCTTTCTCCGTATTCATGGCTTCTTTTTCAAGGAGTGCATAGATACAGCGCTCAATAGCACCGCTCGGGGAACAGTGAAGTACGACCGGATTTTTACTCTTGCCATCCGTATCAATGTAATTAATATCATAACGTCCGGCATTCTCAACATCAATCTGAACAGTTGACAATGCGCTTGCTTTTGAAAGTGCATCTACAAAATTAAATTCGAACTTAAGCACAAAATAGAAGAAGCGTGTATCCCACATCTCAATGAGTACGGGTTTGTTAACCGTTTTTGCAAGATTGGTAATAAATTCACGATTTGATTCATAAAAGTCGCGTGTAAAGCGTATTGCAACTTCGTAATCATCAAGTTTGATACCAACTTTATCAAGGATATTGATGCACATATTGTACTGCTCATCGAACTGCGATACTGCATTGTCCATATCAGTGCATAAAGTATGCATATCAGGCATAGTGAACGCACGAAGCCGCCTCAATCCGACAAGTTCCCCGCGCTGTTCTTTCCTGAAACTGTATCTGGTAAGTTCGATCATTTTCAAGGGCATGCTCTTGTAGGAAATGGTCATGTCATGGTTCATAAGGAACTGCCCGAAACATGCAGCAAATCTCAAAAAGAGGTGACGCTTATCGGATTCGATCGAATACTGGCGTGCAGGGAATCTATCAAGGTATTTTTTGAGGGTCGGATGGTTCATGTCATACATAATAGGGGTCTCAACTTCCATTGCCCCGTATTTTGAAGATTCGTCAAGTACATACGTCTCAATAAGGGTTTTTATCAACCTGCCCTTTGGATAGAACCGCATATTTCCTGAATCAGATCCGGGTTCGTAATCAGCGATCTCAAGCCTTCGCATAAGTTCCACATGCGGAGGTGCTTTCTCTATAGCACGGTTCTTTGATATCTCGTAATCAACAAACTTCCGGAGATTCGGATATTTTGACAGATCAAAGTTATCGATATCGTGCAGTTCCCCGTCAGGTGTCAGGATGTGCCAGTAAGATTTTGCAACACTTTCTGCCTTCAGAGCTTCGGATACCACATCATCACTTTCGGATGATATGACACATGATGGTGTTGTTGTTGTACCTGTTTCCTGTGCACCTCCGGGACGGATCGAGCGGGAAAGTTCGGAAAGAGGATGTCCCTTACAACTGATCTTGAATGCCTTATAACATCCAAAAGGTGCCCGCATTATTTCGTATTTCCCGTAAAGTGCATCTTCAATGCTCTTTAGCACAGAAACAGCGATCTTCGGGGATGACAGATCAGAACTTAGATGTGCATAAGGATAAAGCATAATACGAACGGCTTTAACCTGTGCTGCAACCTTTTCAATCTCCTCTACAGTGCGCTTGACCGTATCGGCAGGGTTTGACTCGTCAACACTTTCAACAGCCATAAATGCTGTAAGTGCTTCTTCAAGACGTCCCTGTTTTTGTGATTCCTTGATCTTCTCAGCAACCGGCGTGCTTTTCTTGACTTCGTATTCAATATAATCGGAATGGATGAGTAATAATTGCATAAATTCACCTGTCTGGATAAAATGTGATTGGGCTTTAATTATATCAATCCTTTTTAACCTTTTTCAAATCAGGGATATAAATGCAATTCTTCTTTAACAACGCGTACTTTTCTCAAATCGTAATCTGATGCCGAATTCTCAAATTTTTTGTATATTTTTCGACGGAGTTTCGCCTGTCAAGCAAAATCATTTCCCATACTGATTGTATTTCCACTATGGGATTTTATGGATTTGAGTGATATAGGGTGGGTCAATTTCAGGTGGGAATTTTCAGAACATGGGTTGTATCCGAAAGTCAATTAAACTTATTACCTGTCTATCGGTGGATTTAGTAACCAGGTTTGAAGAGATGTATATTGAAAGGTTTTAATGTATTCTCAACCTCTTTTGCCACATTTATCCATCGATAAATTTTGGTTTTTTTCGATGTAAATTCCATCTCATATATCTTAGATGCTTCTTGTATTAATTTTTCACAAGTTGTATCAAGTTTATACTTCTGAATTTTCCACAAAACAGCAGCAATCAACTCATATGCTATAAAATATTTTCTAATGAGTGAGAATAAGTCCGAAAAGATATGTTTGTAACTACAATTTGGTTTTAATTAATTCGCCTTAATGTGTTTTACGATATCTTGATTCGCCGTTTAATTTGGAAATAGTTATATACAAACAGACTCTCTATTTTTGTATTATTATCAGGTGATTCAATATGTCAATAATTGGTAGTTACATCCCGGTTGTAATTTTTCTTATAGTGGCACTTGCTGTGCCACCTGTGTTGATGTTCATTGTATATCAGTTAAGTCCAAGGAGCAAGGCAGCAGATAAACTCACAACATATGAGTGTGGATCTGTGCCGATTGGTGAAGCAAAGGTACAGTTTAATATTGAATATTATTTATATGCAATAGCATTCTTAATATTCGATATTGAGATTCTTTTCATGTATCCGTGGGCTATGGTATATATTGGTCATGGTATAACTGATATAGCGGTGGTTGCAATGCTTCTGTTCTTTATTATTAGTGTACTAATAGGAGATCTATTTATGTTAAAGAAGGGGGCGTTTAAATGGGTGAAATGAATGGTAATGTAAATTTTACGACAACAAGCGCAATTAGTGATTTTTTGAAAAGGACCCCTGCGCAGCACCTAATAAACTGGGGCAGAAAAAATTCACTA
>JAUVKD010000003.1 GCA_030596385.1 Methanosarcinaceae archaeon
CCCTGATGCATTCAAGAGCAATAGACTTCTTTCAGGCATGGTATAATTTTGTTAAGCCACATAAATCACTACGATTAATGATCAATTGTGGGAACAAAAAATGGTTGCAAAGGACACCAGCTATGGCTCATAAAATTGCAGACCATATTTAGATATTGAAAGAATTATTATCGTTCAGAGTGTCCATTCAGTAACTCGGTGACACGACCGAGTATTGAAGATCAAGTTTTTTAAAAAATGAACGATTGGAACACAGTATTTACCTAATTAAGTGGGTATGTTCGGCGAAAAAAGTGAAAATCACTAGATTACGGAATTGTGCCCCCTTAGATTTGAAGTGGGTACAAATATTATATTTATTTATATATTTATTTGCTGGCTGGCTTCAATAAAATATCGTAACTATTCAGCCATACTAAAAACCGGATAACGATGGCGAAAATCTGTTTATTTATGTCTATGGCGGCACATTTATCAGTTTTCAATACTGAGTCTATGTCCATCGATTTCAAAGGTGTTTGACAATTGTGTGCAATTATCAATTTGTGGGCGATTCAGTCTACAGATAACGTTTATGATGGCTGAATAGTTACAAAATATCAATATACAGGCAAATTGCAAGACTCTTGCAACGATAGTGTAGAAGGCAAAGGAATTGGTAAAAAGAAAAGGGCCGTTTGTAATGAGATGCACAGATGTTCGGAATTTGCCTTGGTCTTAAAAGATACTAACACCAATTGTGTCTTATTGCATGAATGGAGGCAAACCTATAAAAACATTAATCGAAATGAAAACTGTTGCCCGATACAAAAATAAGATGAAATCGTTTGATCTTCATCTTCATGATGTGGGAACGTGCCACGCTTTCGCGTGGTCGCGTCGTTTTTTGCATCTGTTTGCTCCCCGTTTAGCTATATTGGATAGTTGGAACGCACAGGGTTATCCGGAAGTTTATTGATGCACCATCCAGCGGGACAAGCCCGTTTCAAATATTTTTATATACATTATCCTGCATTCAATTATTGCAATAAATGCAGATACAATTTTTCCAAAAAGATGGGACATATTATGAAAGAACTAACAATACTGGTCATAAACAACTATGGACAATTCTGTCATCTTATCCACAGGACGGTACGCGATCTTGACATGGATACAAGGATAGTATCTAACACGACCACGGTAGAAGACATCATATCAGAGCAACCGGACGGACTTATTTTAAGCGGCGGTCCTACTATTGAACGCATGGGCATCTGTCCGGCGTATTTAGAAAAGATCGATGTGCCTATTTTTGGTATATGCCTCGGACATCAAATTATTGCAAAAACATTCGGCGGAGAGATCGGTTGTGGCAAACACGGCGGATACGCCGCTATTGAGATCGAAGTGATCGATGAGGACGATATCTTAAAGGGAATAGGTCCCGGATTGTCGGTCTGGGCATCACATGCTGACGAGGTCACAGTCATGCCGGAAGGATTTATACAACTCGCACGTTCAAATATATGCGAAATAGAGGCAATGCGCCATCCGGAAAAACCTATTTATGGGGTACAGTGGCATCCGGAGGTTGCACATACGAAAAAAGGCGAAGAATTGTTTATGAACTTTTTTGATGTTTGTAGTAGGTATTGACGCCAAGTCTAAAAATCATCTATTGTCTTTTGACCGGTAATTAAATGTTCTATTTCCCTTGATCCGACTGAGATTCCACTCGTTTTGTTATCCACAGTTACTCCGAGTTGGGTAAGTATCTTTTCTGCAATCTTTGGTCCGACGATATTAGAGATTTCCGCAATGTTTGCCTGTTTAAGATCAAATTCGGACTTAAAGCCGGCATCATATAATTTGCGTGCACGAACACGTCCAACGTTTCGAATTCCTACGAGTTTACCAAGTTCAGGGCTTGCACCGTATTTGATTCGTTTCTTCAGTTCATATGCTTTATCCGCCCCCTTTGCTCCCGCTAGATTTGCATGTTGTGCAGATGCGTGCATTAGCCACTCGGCAGTATTGGAGAATGCATGTATGTCACCTTCACCAACTCCGAACTTTTTAGTGATGTTATCGGATGGAACTTCGTTTATCCAGTCAAGCATCAATAAGGCAGTTTTAACTTCCCCCAGGAACCATTCGTAATCAACGGCTTTGTACTGGCTTGGAATATGAGCAAATTCTTCGCTATGTGCCATTACAAGATCATTTATCCATTCATAATCTGATGAGCGCATGTACAATTGCCGCATATCGGGTGTACTACATACAAGATGCAATAGCGTAAGGTCAGTGATAACTCCTGCATTTTTCAATCCGTCAATGAGAGTAGATCCTGAAAGCGGATCAATATACATCATTGAAATGACTTTTCCCAGATTTGTCGGCCTTAGTCCGATATCATCAATTATCATATCATGCTCTATTAAAAAACCAAGACATTCATCAATCACGCCCTTCAAACTCCATGTTTCCTGTTGGTGTGCAAAAAAGGTCAAGCCAATAAATTCCATAAGTCCCTCGCGTGTTGATGCGAATCCGTTCACAATGGTGGAGAGCACATGCGTTCTGAGTGCATTTTCGGTTCCGAGTTTTGACCATATATCCTCTGCTTTCGAATCTACATAATGGTTCAGGACGTATGTAAATTCATCATAGGAACGTGCAAGAAGAACCGATTCACCATAAGGGTCAAGATGCGGGCGTCCAGCCCTGCCTGCCATCTGTTTATATTCAAGAACAGGTATCGGTTGCATTCCGAAATTCGGGTCGTACCGTTTGTAATTCCTGATAATGACACGTCTTGCAGGCAGGTTTAAGCCTGCTGCAAGTGTTGGTGTACTGGATATAATCTTAATAGTGTTCTGCCGGAATCCCTCCTCAACCAATTTCCTGTGGTCAGAGTTCAAGCCTGCGTGATGGAATGCTGCACCGCCTTTTACACATTTTGCAAGCACCTGGGCGGTTTCGGTTTCCCCTGAATCAAGTATATTGCTTGCAATTTCATTAAGTGCCGCTTTTTCATTTACACTGAGCACTTTTGTGACACTCCGGCTTGCTGCTTTTGCAAAACCGGTACAATTGCGGCGACTGTTCTCAAACACAAGACACTGTCCGCCATCCCCGAGTGTATCCAGGACAAGGTTTATTGCCATGTCATCGGTTGCATGTCTAATCGATTTTTGCGAATCACTGAAATTGATCGCATCTCCATAAAAAACACCTTCACGAAGTTCTATTGGTCTCCATTCACTAAGAATAAGTTCTGCACCAAGCCAGTCTGCGACCTCCTGTGCATTTCCCACCGTGGCTGAAAGTGCAATGATCTGGGTGCCAGGGTTGAGTTTTATGAGTTTTGCTATTGTGATCTCAAGTGTAGGTCCCCGGTTTGCAGAATCCAGCAGATGCACTTCATCAACCACAATGGTTGTAATATCCTTCATCCATGATGTTTCATTGCGTAGCAATGAATCTGTTTTCTCAGAAGTTGCAACAATGATATCGTTAATACCAAGCCATTCGTCCTTTGACTCAAAATCCCCTGTTGAAATACCGGTTCTGACCCCAAGCGGCGCAAATTCCCTGAACCGATCATATTTTTCAGACGCAAGTGCGCGAAGAGGCACAATATATAATGTTTTGCCGCCATTTGTGATCGACTTTAACATCGCAAGTTCTGCAAGAAGTGTCTTACCGGATGCTGTCGGAATTGCAGCAAGGATGTTTTTGCCGGACAGGAGTCCTTTTCCGACTGCTTCTGCTTGCGGCGGATAGAGTTCTTTGATGCCGGAATCTATATAAAATTTGATGATATTTTCCGGCAGGTCAAGGGAGTTAATTTTCATCTGGACTCACAGCATACGTTACAGCACGATTTAATAAGTACCTTTTTGAAATTTCAGATTAACTTTTATGTGAAAAATGAGTATCAAACATTGCGACGGCACACTCAAACACAGCAGAGATGCGGTGTATAACAATTAAGATAAAAAAGATTGGAAATTTTTTAAAAAAAGAATTGTTACATATATTCTGTTATATTTAACAGAATATATAAAATATATTGGCTATAAAAATGGCGGGGGGACACCCCCACTATTGACTTTTTAATCATAAGTCTCGCCAGTAGGTATTCTCATAGCCAGAAGCTTTTGTTCATGTGGTTTTAGTTTATGATACATAAGATCCATAGCTGTCATTGAATGGTATCCTTTATTTAGCAAGTTATGCCGGTTGTGAAAATCGTCCACTGCCCAATTAAAGGCATCCCATACCTTCCAATTGTTTTGATATATCTTATCTACTGCTGCATCTATTGCAGGCTCCATGTCATGCATCAAATCTTCTTTATTATAAAATTCTACCATACAGTAAAGTCACCTCCTTTTGTAATACGAATAAACTGATATTTAATATATAGTATTACAAATAATAATTATAGTAATACTAGGTAATAAAGCTTTCCTTTGTTCAAGTGGAACTTTTCAATCTATTTTGGGTAAAATTATTTATATAAATTGTCCAAAAACTAAAAGCACATGCTAAAATTTGATGATGTATATATATAGCATATTCAGGATAATACTATTCAATACAATTAATAATTACCTAATTCGGATAAAATCCGGCTGAATTGTACAATAAATATTGGTTTTGATGCCTTCTGACAACGAAAGAAAATTAAAACGCAACACGAGTACCAGAGGCATTCGCTTAAAATCCATCATTCATACTTCCGGATAATTTCATCAAACGCATCCACAACAACCTTGAGATCATCCCGTCCAACACCATAAGTGCTCAACTTGAAGAACTTTGTAAGACCTGCCTTGATGCCATGTATGTTCCGTGATTTCAATTCCCTGTATAAAAAATAACGTCCTTTTTTTACTCTTTGTGATATCTCAAATAGTACCGGAGTTTCAAAAAACATAAGATCATGGTTGTGGGGCTTATCGCCAATCTGGATAAACCCTAGGCTCTCTAATTTATCCGAGAACCAGCGTGCATCTGCAACCTCATTGTCCCAGTTGCGGGTTCGTTTTACAACCGCTGGGAACGATGCGATCATAGTCATGATCGTTGCACCGCGTGCCGTACATCCTAACAGTTCAATTTCCTTCATTTTATGGGTTGGTGATTTCTTAAACACGATGTTGGCATATTCTTCCGTTACACCCAAAACGCCGACAGGACCCGATGCAGCCATTGACTTATGTCCGCTTCCGACAATAAAATCAGCACCAAGTTTTTTAGCATTAACCGGCATCCTGCCCACAGAATAAGCACCATTGAGCAGCAAGGGAACATTGTATTCATGACAGATGGATGCCACCTTCTTAGCATCCGCAAGATTGCCATAATTGCCGTCCGGATACGTCAAAAGTGCAAGTGTAGGCGGCTTTCCATTTTCCTTAATAACTTCTTCGATCGCAGTAGCATATCCTTCCGGCTCAGTCTTGTAATTAGGATTACCGGAATTTGGCACGGTTTTTACATTTAAACGTGCACGTTGTGCTGCAACATATGATGTATAATGCGCAATCTGGTCGAGCACCACAAAGTCACCTTCTTCTGTCATTGAATGCATTACCATAAACTTGGACTCACGCGCACCATTTGTTACACGTACCTTGTCAGTACCCAAAAACTCAGGCAAAGCCCCATGCACAAAATCATGAATAGGCGGTTTTTTGATCTGGTCAAGTACACCCAGACAAAAATCGCAAATCGAATATCCATCGCCCCATTGCAAAAGAGCGCGGCGCGCTTCATCCGTGAGAATTCCACCTCTCTGGAGCGGGTCGATATTAATTGAATTAAGGGTTTCACGTTTAATATAACCGAATTTCTGTAGTGACATATCATCAAGTGTCATTGTATTTCCTCAAAAAGTGTGTACGGTCTGTGTGTCATATATATTTTATAATATTTATACAACAAATATATTATTTAGAACACTAATAACAATATGTATTGCACAGCATACATCGTAATATTGAACTAATCCATTACATCCAGCATAGCATCAATAGTCTTTTGGGGTGTGGAAGTCGTATTTACAATATAAGGATTTACTTTCCTAAACAATTTCTCGAAAAACTTGATCCTCAAATCCTGTTTTCTCTCATCTTTAATAAGCAAGTGTGGATTGCAAAAATCATTTGCCAAAAGATAATCGATCATTTCATCTCCATTCATGTTGCGCACAAGTTGTGGATCAGAAAGATCCCTCTTAAGAGTAAAGAACGTCTCAAGCGTGGTTTTATCATGCATCTTCGCAGCACCGATCACATTCCGCAAATTAATTACTGCCCTGTGTTTCGAATCAAGATGGGTCTGTTCCATGATAGGCTTGAATTCCTCAAAATCGTCCTCAATACCTTCTCTTATGTAAACATTTTTTTCAGATGACATGCATACAGCCTCACCATGCTGGAACCGTGTAAAAAACCAATCATCGCTCACAAGTGAAGTATGTGACCGGCGCATCAATCCATAACCAAGCGTGGTTTTGCCAGTTCCACTTGGTGCAACAATAGCAACACCGCTGCCATTGTACTCAAGGCATGCGCCGTGAAGTGAATAAAACCTGTGTACATCTTCCAGCACATCCCCCGCAACAGCAAGAGCCTGGGATTTCACATAACCATAATAATCACAATTCCAGATGAACGCAGTTCGTGAGAACGGATCGTATTCAACCTTAAAGCCATTGATCTCAATATTATCAAAGACCAATATCCTACCATGCGAGCGTATTCTTTCACCAAAATGATAAAAATTCTCATCAAATGTACTCATAGTTGCAAGCTGGTCTGTAATAAGTTTAATACAGCATCCATTTATGTCAACCTTACGTTCAAGCAAAAGACGATTTTCTTTTTTTAACTCTTTCCAGCGTTCGTCAGATTTTGATGTTGATATTATGTCTATTGTGTATGCCACATGTACCACTCCAATATATCCATATATGTTTTTCAGGTATTTAGAAGTTGACTCCATTTTAATTTGACTTCCGGTTTTTTAAGTGTATACATCAAGTTTATTTTGTGATTATTCAATTATTATGTACAATATTCATGAAAATATAAAACAGTGATATGTTTATTGCATGTGTTTATACCTTAAATCTGACTCTTTAGGGCATATGTCTGATACAATTATCGCCTAAAACGTATAAATGATGTAAAAAAACACATACTAACGACATTATATCGATTAACGGATGTTGAAATAGCCACATTTTAGCCACAAACAACATATTCAGTATATAGGGAATATGCATAGAAATATTTGCTGAGATTTTCAGATGCGAGCGAGCACATACTAATAAATATGTGAATGCTATGCCCTATTTAAGCGGAGTTAAGGTTTATAATCATAACGTGAATTGCTGCTGCTTCTATTAACTATTCGCCAGAATATAAGGTAATATAGCAAGATATAATAATATAGTAAGATATTTGAAAATGGTTAAATACATTCATATCAAGATATTCTATGAAGATTCGAGATCGTAATAGCGTTTTTCCAATTTAAAAGTTGAATTTAAGAGTGATCTTTATTTTCAAAAGAAGTTAACGAACTATATACGAATCGGGCATTGTGATTAATATGATCGACGAAGAGAACGTAAATCAGGCTGTTTTTGATTACGCAGACAGAAAATATGGAGAACTATCAGAGGAACTAATCCAGCGGTATATTGATGAATTTCCAGAAAAAAACGTGGAAATGCCTGCTGAAATCTGGCGTAATAATTTCCTTGCATGGCTTTTTTTTGAAAAAGTGCTTCCCAAAACAGGCAAGACCATAGCAGAGGAATTTGCGGAAAACACTCCAGAATTGAGTCCCGAAATGAAGGAAAATGTTCTGCAGATGAAAAATGTTATCCGCTCAAATTTCATCGTAATTTCAAAAAATGGTTTATTTTTAAAGTTTAAAGATAGAGAAAGCGGTGAGGTATATCACGTAAAATTGCATGCTCCAACGCCCATATCTTCAAACTCTATGATAACTGGCAGAATTCATCCATCCGGCGACCATTACCGTTTTTCTGGTGTTTTTCAAATGTCCGTGTCTCCGCTTATATTTGATCCGGATGTTCTTCTTAATGCCTATGGAAATGACAAACTTAAGAAGATTGAAAGTATTCCATTACGCCGAAGTTCTTCCCTACGGTCAATATTAAATAAATATCCGGCTCATTGGATTGATTGGATGTGTACACATTATGACTTGAAAGAGAGACTTAAAAAGGATAAAGTCCGGAGTATTGAAAATAAAATTATAAATGACCTGCCACGGATCATATCAAAATTGCCAGATAAGTCAAAGGAAGTGCTAGCCCTTTGTATTAAGCAGGATGGCGTTGTGAAATATGGCAAACTTAAAAGGTACTATGATCATATGGAGTTCTTCTGGGAAGGGAAAAAAAACATATCCACAATTGGCATGCTCAGGCAGAAAGGACTGGTGATTGTTGGAAAAATGCAATTCAATGATAGAATGTTCAAAGTCGCATTCATACCTGTTGAAATCCGTAAGGAGTTAAAAACCATATTGTCCACCAAAAATGTTCATGCATAATGAGCGTTTACATGATGTGAACAATTCAGCGAATATATCTAATGGGTAAATTGTTAATTAGGAAATCCCTTACTCCATCGCAAGCCTGACAAGTTCCATCAGGTCAATAACATCCGTATCACTCCCGCCTTCTATCAAATTCTTAGTACACAGGGGACATGATGTGATAAGATAATCTACCCCGTCAGGAATCTCCTCAAGCCTCTTTTTTGCAAGCGCAAGCGACAGGTCCGGGTACCCAGTGCGCACGCCACCGCCACCGCCGCAGCATCTTGCATTCTCACGGTTTGTCTTCATCTCCTTTAAGTCGCATACAGCCGTAATCACCTTGCGCGGCGCATCGAACACTCCCTGGCACCTTCCAAGATGACATGCATCATGATATGTCACAGTAAGATTTAGACGCTTTAGTTCCAGTTCAGACAGGTGTTGTTCCAAAAACTCGGACACATGCATCACTTCAAATTCACCGGAATAATTCTGTATCAGGGTATTGTGGCACCCCGCACAACTCGTGATGAAAGTATGTGCGTGCACCTTATGCATCTGTTCTGCATTGTGAGTGATCATCTCAGCAGATTCAAAACCTGTTCTGTTGAGTGGTGAACCACAGCAAACCTCATCAGGCAATATCGTAACATCAAAATGACTCAAAACATCAAACGTCGCAACCAATGATTCAGGATAACGATACGCACCAAGACATCCCACGAAATAAACATATCCTGCAGTTTCTTTAATTACCCCATCATACCCACCAAGCCACGCATGCCTGTCTGACATCTCACCAAGCGAATTCCCGCTCTGAATTATCCTTTCATTGAGCTTTCTCTGCGCTTCAGTCATCTCCCCCCGCATTACAAGCTGGCGACGGGTATTTTCAATAACAGAAATCGGGTTCGCACCCGCCGGACACATCTGTTTGCACATTCCGCACGTCATGCAGGTGTTAAGACTATCAAGAACATCCGTATCCACATCAAGCCCCTGTGAGATACCATGTGCAACAAGCATTCTTCCGCGTGGACCTGCTGACTCCCATCTTATCTCCTCTAAAACAGGACATACCGAGCGGCAGGCACCGCACCTTACACATTTCAATATCGACCTCAGGTCAAGATCAAACATATTCCATACCTCACACCCCTAATTTCCCAGGATTCAATATCCCTTTAGGATCAAGTGCGCGCTTGATCAATATCATCACATCAAGAGCATCTCCTCGCTCAAGTCTCATATACCTGGAACGCGCGCTACCGATACCATGCTCCGCACTCACAGTACCGCCAAGCATGATGGCAGTCCTGTGTATCTTATCCGCAGCAAGATCAAGTTGTTCCCACTGTTCATTATCCAGCATATCGATGCACATACCGGTATGCAGATTTCCATCTCCGATATGGCCATACGTCATGATCGACAAGTCAAACTCCTTTGAAATTGACTGTACCAGTTTAAGCATCCTCGGAATTTCTTTGATCGGCACCCCTATGTCCTCCCCGACATAGACCCGCACCTTGTTTGGATTGATCCTTGAGATCGCAGCACCAACAAGCCTGCGCGCTGACCATATCTCCTCCATCTCCTCTCTATCTGTTGCAATGCGAATGCCGGATGCAAGGGGCTTACACACAATCTCAACTACTTTTGCCTGTTCCTGAACAGAACCCTTTGTCCCATCCAACTCGAACAATATGGTAGCACCCGCATCAGGAATTGCGATATTGGGATCATATGCATTCAATACCTCAACAGTAACCCTGTCCAGTATCTCACATGCAGATGGAATAACACCTGCAGAAAGCGTTTTAACCACAACATCTCCTGCAAGTTCCGGTGTTTTAAATGATGCCAGCATAACAGTACGCGCTTTTGGGAGCGGGAGGATTTTAAGCACCGCTTTTGTGATTATACCAAGCGTTCCTTCAGAACCGACCATAAGTCGTGTCAGGTCATATCCTGCTGATGATTTTAATGTTTTCGAACCTGTGTTGATCACACTGCCATCTGCCATAACAACTTCAAGGTCAAGCACATAATTTTTTGTTGTCCCATATTTCACAGTACGCATCCCACTACCATTGTTCGCAATTAGTCCCCCGAGCGTACACATTTCCGAACTTCCAGGATCAGGCGGGAAAAAGAAACCTTTAGGTTCCAGCGCTTTATTGAGCCTGGAATGAATTACTCCGGGCTCGATTGCAACCTGCAAATTATTGATATCAATGTCAAGTATCATGTCCATGCCAGAAAGATCAAGGACAATCCCACCATTAAGCGCAACAGCCCCGCCTGCAAGACCCGTACCCGCACCCCGTGCTGTCACAGGAATGCCATGTTTATTCGCAAACCGCATTAACTGTGAGACCTGTTCTGTATTTTGCGGACGCACAACATAGTCAGGGGTGCCGCGAATCTGCGATGAATCGGAAGAATAACAGTATAACTGCACGGGTGACGTTGTTGCCCTGTCAATTCCAACGATTTTCTGCAGTTTTTTTATTACATCCATTTATTATCAATTATTTTGAAACATGATACTATGCTTAAAGTTTTCGGTGATTTTTACCAAACATTTACATTCACCTATGAGTATCTACATCCGATGACAGATTATTTTGAAGTACAACACCGTGACGGAGCTGCAAGGGTCGGGAAACTGTTGCTTAACACACCGATACGGACACCACACATTATCGAGACAGGCAAACTCAGAAAATGGAATGAAGGTAACAACCTTATACTTGATGCAGGTTCACTATGGGAATACGGATCAAAAGAAAATGCAAAGGAGCACCTTGATGAGATGCGCGCGGTGGTTGGTGATGATACGCTGATTATCCTGCCGCACCAATCGTTCCCGCCTGCTGCACCCGGTGATGTAGCGATTAAAGCCGCTGATGCCCTTGATCCGAACCTTAATCTTAATCTCAATCTTAATCCTGGTATAGATCCTATAATTACAACAAGTGGTGCTATTGGCACTACATTCCGTGCAGGGCAGAAGGTCAGGAAAAGCGACCTTTACGTAATGGAGGGTGCAGGTAGTCTTGAGAACAATTCAAGACGTTTTTTCAATACCTTGCTGGAACTCAAAAACAGTGTGCCTGCTGATACTGCGGTGTATGCGCCCAACCTTTGCCTGCCCGAAAACGCAGCAATACTTGTTTACCTCGGGATCGATATTGTAGATGATACGCGCGTGGTGATTGCGGCGTACAATGACATCTATCTTACATCATCCGGCCGTTTTTATCTAGATGCCCTAGCAGAACTTCCGTGCAAATGCGAAACATGCGCACACCTTGATGTCAAAGATCTCATGGCTATGGACAAGAAAGAGCGCGCACAGCGACTTGAAAAACATAACAAAAATGTGCTTAGGACTGAACTCGCACTTGTAAGGGAAAGAATATGGGCGGGCACCCTGCGGGAATAAGTAGAAGGACAGTGCAGGGTGCGTCCCTGGCTGACAGCGCTTTTACGGATCGCGGATTCGGAATACAATTATGTGGAACAGCATGCACCAATCGTGCGATCAAACCAGATGATTGCAAATACCGGTGAATCACAAACACGTCCTGAAGTTGTGCGGTTTGCAAACCGGATCA
>JAUVKD010000166.1 GCA_030596385.1 Methanosarcinaceae archaeon
TCCTCTTTGCATATTCAAGGCTGGAAGTACCACTATACATCTGCTCTTTTGTCCTGCCGTGTACGGTAATGGCACACGCGCCTGCACATTCGATCGTCCTTGCGATATCCAGCGTATTTTTCATTGAATCGAGCACACGGATCTTTGCGCTTACAGGTGTACTGATATTGTCTGTGAGATTACTTATGATATCATGAACAGTTTTTGGCGAGTTGAGCAAATCCGCCCCACATTTCTGTTTTATTATATGGGGGGCAGGGCAGCCCACATTTATGTCGATTATTGCAGGTCGGTAGGTCTCTTCAATGATTAAAGCAGCCTCTGTCATGATATCCGGGGAATTCCCGAATACCTGAATACAGTATGGCTGTTCATCCTCACATGTCATCCCTCGCTGCATAGTTTTTTCACCCTGGCGTATGATTGCATTTGCACTTATCATTTCAGAGTATGTAAGGGCTGCACCGTATTTTTTACATAGCATACGAAATGCCAGGTTGGTAATATTTGCCATTGGAGCGAGAAGCAGGTTACTAGGTAGTTTCAGATTTGCGATTTTCATGTTTATTTTTTTGAAGTGGGATTTTGGTGGTAGGTTGGGTTGGGTTGGGTTTTGGTGTAAGTGTATGGATGATTTGACATTAATTAAAAATATGCGGAATTAGCTTGACTTTGTCAGATTAACATTTAATCCTTCTGATTCATCATTTTTAATATCATTTCAATCCAGATTTCAGACAAAACACGCAATCCAATCCAATTTTTTCACACTTTTGCATAACTTATCGATTATTGTCTTTATAATTCCGGTTTGCAACCTATTAACGCATTGAGCATCCGGAGTAAATCTCTTGCCTTTTTACCGTCGTTGGATATCGTATATTTACTGGTTTAGCTACGTTCATACAATTAGGCACCGTTGGCAAGTCTGTAAAATGTTTTCAGTAAAATATGAATCCGAACGTAACTATTCAACAATACATAAACGGCATCGATAAACTGAATATTTATCAAATAAATGCCAGCATACGATTGTAAAATACCTTTAAAATCAATTGGAAATAACTCTGTATTAAAAACTGATAAATGTGCCGCCATATATACAAATAAACAGATTTTCGCCATCGGTATCCGGTTTTAAGTATGGCTGAATAGCTACGATAGATAATCTATATAACCCTGAACGGCATCTGGGCATTCTTCGGGATCGTATGAATATACTTGTTTCTAAATTCAGGGTTTCGCATCATACAATAGTCTGCTGATGACTTGTATGCAATATGTTTACCCATACGTTTCCAGATATCCCCCAGATTATTTTCCCGAATATTCCCAAACGAAAGAGGCGTATACGCACAGGGCAAAACATCACCCGCAGATGTAACATGAACCCATCGCCGTCCTGCAAAGCAGCCAAATTGATCAGGTCCCATAAAATATGGGAACGCAGTAACCCTCGGGCCATCGGGTTTTACATTCATGTGCTTTTGAAATTTTTCAAGACGTGAAACATCTTTCTGGTTAATAACCTCGTCCTCATGATCAATCCAGCGTCCTACCGCTATGATCTCATATATTGACATTTCCTGCATGTCCATATCTGCTGCAAGATTGTAAAAATCATCAAGATCATCGATATTGTCAGGGGACACTACTACGAACATATCAGTCAATATGTCAGCAGCACGTGCATTTTTGATGCCATTTATAGCATCCCTGTATGCACCATCCCGTCCTCGCACACGGTCATGCTCTTTTTCAAAAGGACTGTCTATGCTAATACGGATTGCATACATCCCGGCAGAACTAAGATCCTGTGCTTTTTGCTCAGTTAATCCATAACCAGATGTGAAACATGTAGCGATCGCACGTGTCTTATCCACATTTGCAACCATGTCCACAAGGTCTTTTCGAAGCATTGTCTCGCCGCCATCAAATGATATGAGATATGCACCAAGATCAAGCGACTGTTCAATCGTATCATTTATCTCCTCAAAAGAAAGTTCAGGATCGGCAATAATGTCCGATGCACCGCAGTGTATACAATTGTTCGGGCAGCGCGCAGTAATCCCAATAGACAACTGGTCAGGTATACGTTTTCTAACAATTGCCCCGACTTCCGCACTAATCAACCGATCAAAAACCTTTCCTGGAATAGGTGGGACCCATGTTGAGAAAATAATCTCATTATCATCCACAGAAATCGGCTTTTCTTCCTGGAATATTTTATTGATACGTTTTATTATTGGTTTTGCGACCGGTGCCATCGCACCCTCTGCATCAAGCACAATCTTACCATTTTTTGCACTGGCATTTACTTTGATCACTGACTTATCATATACGCGCATGGATTCACCTGTTGTTACAATTACAATTATAATTATAATTACAATTATAATTATAATATCGCTGTATTTTTAATATTAATATATCGGAAATATGTGGGATTTTCTTAAATCGTCCGGATCAGGAAGAACATAAAAACTGTTTTTATGGGAGCATATCGATCGTAATATGATTTGTTATCTGCAACAATTTATCTGTTGCACTGCAAGGATCAAAAGTGTTGTGAATTTCGTTTGCATACATAACCTGTTTTTTCACTTCCATTATTGATCTTTTCACTGCATCCTCATGTGACATCTGTTTTAGATATATATGCGGTAGTGTTACGGATTCGTGAGTGGACATCTTATTATTTTGTGCATTCAAGTATTCAAGCAGATCATCCACGATCTGGTATGCAGTACCCACACGTTCCCCATACAATCTGCACTGGCCTGCAACTTCATCATCCGCACCGCCAATATATGCACCAATAGATGCGCTTGCTGCAAAAAGGGATGCTGTTTTTTTACGGATGCATTCGTAATAGTTACTAATCTCAAATTTTCCGGATACGCTTTTTACATCAATTGTTTCCCCTTCTGCCATATACATGCCTGCACGCCCGAAATCACGTACCGCATTCCTGCCAAAAGGTGATATTAATTCAATCGATTTTGAGATCAAAAAATCTCCGCAAAGCATTGCTGTAGCATGACCGAAACGTTCATGCGCAGAAGGAATACCTCTGCGGATCAATCCTCCATCCAGCAGGTCATCATGTATCAATGAAGCAGAATGTATCAACTCAATAGCAAGAGCTGCATCAACACTATCCTTTGAATCTCCGCCACAAAGTTCAGTGGAGAGCATCAATATGATAGGACGTATCATTTTCCCACCGGAATTGCAGACGTGGCTGACCATTTTTTTCATCTGGGATGATTCATCCATTGCCCCGGTAATATTAGACATTGCAGATGTAATAAGTTTGTACTCATCCCATTGCTCAATATTCATCAAGTGCCCTCATTATCTAATTGTATAATTAACATTCTATATTATGTGCGTCATTCCGTGTATTTTGACGAACAGCCTACCACTATCTGTGTAGCTTCTATCTTATCAGCAGCAACCATTGTCCCGCTCATGCTGAGCTCTTTTCCTTCATCAAGTGTCGCAGGCAAGTCTCCGGTATATTCTACATATATTTCGCTCAATCCATCATCGGCATCGATCAGTACAAATGATATTATATCGGGAGTCACAATAAGTGTGCCGTTTTTAATAGTACCCATTGTGCCGATCGTCTCCCCGATATATTTATCAGGATTTGAAGTAAGTTCTGAGATCAAAATATATTTCTGTGAAAAATCAACATTCCAAAGGCCAATAACCGCGACAGCAATAATAGCACCAATTGCAATAATTGTTTTTTGTTTTTTATCCATTTATACACACCGGTTTGTTATAGTTGTAGTCCAAGCCTATTGTAACCTGCCTAACCTCGCAAGTTCCGTATTAAGATGTAAACGGGTTCGAATCATATATAATATGTATGAAAATATCGCA
>JAUVKD010000085.1 GCA_030596385.1 Methanosarcinaceae archaeon
CATTCGCTTGCTGAAGATTACGGATGGGAAGTCATCGAACTTAATGCCAGTGATCAGAGAACTGCATCTGTTATTGAAAGTATCGCGGGTTCAGCTTCAAAAATGCGCAGCTTAAGCGGAACTAATGCAAAGAGATTGATAATTCTTGATGAGGCTGATAACCTGCACGGCACAACTGATCGTGGCGGAGCACGTGCAATTAGCAACATTATAAAAAAAACAAATCAGCCGATCGTGCTTATTGTAAACGACCTGTATGGTTTGACTTCAACTCTTCGCACGTTGTGCAAGGAAATAAAATTTCATGCTGTGCAGAGCCGCTCAATGGTCCCTGCACTCAAAAACATATGCCGCAACGAGGATATCATGTGCGGTGTTGGTGTTATTGAAAAGATCGCAGAGAATGCCGGTGGGGATATGCGAAGTGCGGTTAACGATCTGCAGGCTGTTGCCCTGGGCAGGGATGAGATCAATATTGAGGATATTGCGACATCGCCAAGAGACACGAAAGAATCCATTTTCAAGGTGCTTGCAATGATCTTCAAGGGTACGGATGCACAAAAGGCGCTTGATGCGACTTATGGGCTGGATGAAAATCCAGAGAATCTGGTGCACTGGATTGATGAGAATCTTCCGGTTCAATATGGTGTCGGCGGTAACGATAAAATTGTTGGTATTGACGCAGATGTCAGCAATGGATTTGAATACCTCTCTCATGCGGACATGTACCTCGGGCGTGTGAAAAAACGGCAAAATTATCGTATGTGGAGATATGCAGGTGTGCTTATGGTGTGCGGTGCGGTGGTTGCAAAGACACATGTGCACGGCGGATTTATCAGGTACCAGCCTCCTTCGTTCTGGAGAAAACTTGGACAATTGCGTGCGAAAAGGAATATGAGAGACAACATCGCATCAAAAATAGGCGAACATTGTCATGAGTCTATGCGATATGCTCGCGCAGACCTGACATCGATATATAGTCATATGCTAAAAAACGAACAGTATGCAGTTGACACGGTAGTGAATTTGAATCTTAATCTTGACGAACTTGTCTACATCACAGGACACAAAAAAGTGACAAAAAAACTTCAGGGTATATATGACCAGGCACAATCCATTATTGCTGAAACTGCTCCGGATGATGTCGTATTTTTTGCAGCACCAAAGGTGAATAAATCCGGTAAAAATGACTCACAGATTCGTTTTGATTCGATCTCAAACATTACTATGAATGGAGAAACTGCAGATACAGTAGCAGCAGCGGAAGGATTTAAAAAGGATAATAATACAAAAGTGAGTGTGTCAAAAAAACGCCGACCTAACAAACCGCAAAAAACATTGTTTGATTTTTAGTTGAAAATGTATGTGAGATCTATTAGCAGGTATGACAGAAGTATAAATAAAGTATGAGTAAAGTATGAGTGAAAATTAGTCCCAAATGATGAATGTGAGCGGGTTGGGGAGTGGGGGTTGTTAAAAAGAATATCCCGCTCACAATTCGGTTTGATGCTTTTATGGCATATATAGTTATCCCATCAACCAGTCTGATGGCAGCAATCCGACATCTGTAGCAATAAAATGGAATAGTTGTATGTATACATTTAACACCACCGTCCCTTTATTTTTTCTTGAATTTTTTGAATGTATAACTGCAAATATAGTGATATGTGCTACGCTACACAAAATAACTGTCGATTTTTGATTTTATTATACATTATTAAAATATCGATCGTCGAATGCTATCGAAAATATGATCTCAAAACATTGGATTTTCTGATTAAAATCGGTGCTTTACACATATTTTACACATATGCTAAAATGACGCCATAGCATCAGTAAAAGGTTTTTAAAAATTTAGTGACCATTCGGTAACCATTCAGATATTCTCAAGACCCTACACCGATGACGAAAATCCGCTTATTTGCATCTATAATATACATTTAGTTGTTTTTAATACAGAGTCTGAGTTCATCAATTTAAAAGGTGCTTGACAATTGTATAGAATGATATATTTGTTGACTATTTCGCCTACTGATAATGTTTATAAATGGCTGAATAGTTATAAAATTCAAAATGTTTCGAACATTAGTCCGTAAACTTAAATATCAAACCGTACAATCTAACATAAAATTTTGAGGTCGAATAATGATAACTAAAGAGCAAATATCAAACATACTTCGAAACTATGATACAAATAATCTGGCTATTGCGACGGTATGTTCACATTCAAGCCTTCAGATATTCCATGGGGCGCGAAAGGAAGGCTTAAAAACAATAGGGATTTGCTTAAAAAGCCCGCCGCGTTTTTATGATGCATTCCCAAAGGCAAAACCGGATGAGTTTATTATTATTGATAGTTATCAGGATATTCACAATATCGTCGATAAACTTATCGCAAACAATGCTATCATTATCCCCCATGGGTCGTTTGTAGAGTATATGGGTACGGATGATTTTGTCGAACTTGCAATACCGACGTTTGGTAATCGGGCAGTGCTTGAATGGGAATCTGATAGGGATATGGAACGGCAGTGGTTGGAAAGTGCCGGTATACACATGCCAAAAGAGATTCTTGATCCAAAGGATATTAAAAGCCCTGTGATGGTGAAATATCACGGTGCAAAGGGCGGTCGCGATTTTTTTGTTGCTAAGAATTATAAGGATTTCAAAGAGAATATAATATCAAATGAAAAATACTCGATACAGGAGTTCATAGTAGGTACAAGATACTATATTCATTTCTTCTATTCACCTATAAAAACAGAGGGTTATCAGTTAAGCAAAGGTACACTTGAGGTGTTAAGCATGGATCGCCGTGTTGAATCCAATGCTGACGAAATATTCAGGCTCGGATCACCGCGTGAACTTGAGAGTGCCGGCATCCATCCGACATATGTTGTGACTGGTAATATACCGCTCGTTGCACGGGAATCCCTGTTGCCACTTGTTTTTTCACTTGGGGAACGTGTGGTTGAAAAGTCGCTTGGGCTTTTTGGAGGTATGATAGGTCCGTTCTGCCTTGAGACTGTGTTTACTGATAAACTGGAGATCAAGGTGTTTGAGATATCTGCGCGCATCGTGGCAGGTACCAATCTTTATCCTTCCGGCTCCTCGTATTCTGATTTCATTGAAGAGGATCTCTCTACGGGCCGAAGGATCGCGCAGGAGATAAAACTCGCCGCGTCCCTTGGAAAACTTGATGAAATATTATCATGAGATACCCTTTTATTGAATAATATGGACTGATGCAACCATATCAAATTGGAATTGAGGGTATCTGTAATGATATCTTCGCCACATTTATTGTAGATATAACATAGTTTTTGTGAAATATTATTCCAGCTTGTGTAGTCACGAATGTTTTGACATCCTTCTCTAATAATTTTATAACTTTATTTTGTTTTTCCATGTGGATATAATAAGTCTATAAAGTCAAAACATTCGGGACTATACAAAATATAATTTTTAGAACAAAATATATAAGTGTAGGTTCAATCACAATCATAGAATATACCAGAGGCATAAAAGAGGCATAAATATGGAAAGATCAATTATATATTTTGACGAAGTCGGTGAACAGAACACAGATGAACTTGTTAGTGCAACAGTGAAACGCGCAGAAGAACTTGGAATTAAACATGTAGTTGTTGCCAGTACATACGGCACTACTGCTATCAAGATGGCACATGCATTCAAAGGTAAGGATGTAAAGATAATCTCCATAACCCACCAATACGGGCTGCGCGAGGGAGGAAAATGGGAAATGGATGATGCAAACCTCAAGACACTGGAAGAGTTGGATGTGGTTGTTACAACGCAGTCACACATGTTCTCAGGCGTTGAGCGTGCAATCTCAAAAAGACTCGGAGGTGCCAGCCGTATCGATATAATATCCGATACCCTGCGCGCAGTCTTTGGTAAGGGGTTTAAGGTTGCAATTGAAGTTGCAATAATGGCAGCAGATTCAGGACATATACCCGTTTCAAAAGATACCGAGATTATCGCTGTCGGCGGTACACGACAGGGCGCAGATGTGGCACTTGTGGTCCGACCTGCGCATTCCCATGAGTTTTTCAGCATGCAGGTACGTGAGATCATTGCCATGCCACGTGCAAAGGAAGATTAGTTCACAACAATTATTTGAATGGTGACCCGCATGGAAAACGTACGCTCATACATAATACGATTTTTAATGATTTTATCCCTGCTTGCTTTGGTAATCACAAGCGGCTGTCTTGAAACTCCTGATGCTACACCTGCTAAAGCCAGCAGTGATGCTCTCTCTAAATATGGATTTGTGCAGATCGGGGATGTTACTTATAATACCCAGGAAGAAGCAATATCAGGTAAAGCAATAAAGATCAACACAGCGATGATAATGTATCATGATGAACAGCTTGGTCAGGAAATACTGGAGGATATGCATAACTTGCAAAACCAGTCTAATATGCAGGATGATATGCCATTGCCAATAACAGGATCTCAGCTGATGACGCTTCGTGTTGTTTTGCCGGGTGGGATATCACTGCCATCAAGTGCTATATCCCGTATGGTCGATTCACAGGTCGACACCCTGGCAATCCAGAAAAAAATAGAGAATTTCACAAAAGTTGGAACCAGGAAGATCACTGTAAAGGATGGGTCAACTATCACTGCTATTACTTATGAAGGCATGACATCTTTTGATGATGGAAATATTGCACCAATTGATGTGATAGGGATTATTGCCCAGTGGTCAAGTTCAAATTCAAATATTATTGTGATTGGTGTTGTTCCGGATGGTGATATTAACTTGAAGATGGAAACAATTGAAAAAACTATTATCACAATTGATGGTGAAGCCGAAATTGAGGATATTCTGGAATTAATCAAGACTGTAGAGTAAGAATTGAATATACTTTGCCCTGACATCACAATTCATAATAGTTTGTATGATTAAAGAGGTGGACCCCATGGTTAAGATCGCAATCACAGGTAAGGGAGGTGTAGGAAAAACCACATTTTCCGGAACTCTTGCAAGGATGCTTGCGCGTGATGGATATGATGTACTCGCAATTGATGCCGATGCGGATATGAACCTTGCTTCTGCTCTTGGTGTTGATAATCCTCCGCGACCGCTTACTGATTATAAAGAAATGATCGATGAGCGTGCAGGAAGCAAGGGAGGGATTTTTAAATTAAACCCGGAGGTGGATGACATTGTCGATAAATTTGGGGTTGTTGGTCCTGATGGTGTCAAAATGCTTGTTATGGGTACGATCGAGAATGGTGGAAGCGGGTGTATGTGTCCTGCCTCTGCGTTTTTGCGCGCATTTTTGCGTCATGTTGTGTTAAAGGACAGTAGTGCTTTGATACTTGATATGGAAGCCGGGATTGAGCATCTTGGTCGTGGCACTACACGTGGTATTGACCTGATGATCATTGTGGTAGAGCCTGGTATGCGTTCGATAGGGACCGCGGTACGGATTAAGGATCTTGCAAGCGGCATTGGAATAAAACATCTTGCTGCGGTTGTCAATAAA
>JAUVKD010000204.1 GCA_030596385.1 Methanosarcinaceae archaeon
AGTGCATCAGCGTTCAAATCATTTCGAAGTTTTAATTTTTGAGTCATGAAAATTCATCCGTTGATTGAAAATCCTAATAAATTATTGGAATCATTCAATTCATTACTCAATTATTACATATAATCTTTACGAAAATAAAAAAAGGTACCTCTTCACTGCATGCGTTTATTCTTTTGGCGGGAGTTGCTGGGACATGCTTGATGTTGACTGCGGAACAATGCGGGTGCTCGATTATTCTAAATATATTAAAAAGTCTTAAAATTGCACAAAAATATGATATGATTTTCGGATTGGAAGCATATTTTAAGTAATATAAATACAATCGTAGAGGCAAAATCAACATGATGAATCTATAATGAGTCGGAACCAAATTACAAAGTGATCAAATGACGTACAATATATTAGAAAAATACGAAATGGTACCCACCGTGCACCTGATGAAGATACAGGCGCCTGATGTGGCAAAAGCGACAAAGGCAAGTCAGTTCATCATACTTCGAATCGATGAAACCGGCGAGCGGATCCCGCTTACAATAGCGGATTTTGATGTAGTAGAAGGATCTGTAACCATCATTTTCCAAGAGATGGGAAAAACCACCAAATATCTTGCAAAACTCACAACTGATGATACGCTACAGGATTTTGTCGGACCGCTCGGATGTCCGTCTGAAATTGAAAAATTGGGCACGATAGTACTTGTTGGTGGCGGTGTTGGTGTTGCTCCTATTTATCCGCAGGCAAAGGCATACCGCAAAGCCGGAAACAAGGTCATTTCCATAATCGGTGCTAGAAGTAAAAACCTTCTTATACTCGAAGACGAGATGCGAACCCAGAGTGATGAAGTTTATATTACAACAGATGACGGTTCAAAAGGACACCATGGTTTTGTTACGGATATTGTACAAAACTTGCTGGAAGGCGACGAAGTGATTAACAGGATCGTTGCGATAGGTCCTCCTGTTATGATGCGTGCTGTTGCAGGTGTTGTGGAGCCTTTTGATGTTGAAACACTTGTAAGTTTGAATCCGATTATGGTTGATGGCACAGGAATGTGTGGTGGATGCAGGGTTTCAATCGGTGGCGAGACAAAGTTCGCATGTGTTGACGGTCCTGAATTTGATGCACGTAAAGTTGATTTCAATCTCATGATGAGCCGACTTGGGCTCTATCGATCTGAGGAGTCAGAAGCGGTTGAACATTATGAAAGTGAATGTAAAAGTAAAACTGGTTGCGGAGATGAATGTACATGTCATTAAGACAAACAATGCCAACCCAGCCTGCGGATGAACGAGCCCATAATTTCAACGAAGTTGCACTTGGATACACGATGGAACAGGCGGTATCTGAAGCTAAGAGATGTATCGAATGCAAGAACCCCCAGTGTGTCAAAGGATGTCCCGTAAATATCGATATTCCCGCATTTATCAAAAGCATGAAAATATCTGATTTTGATGATGCCATTGGGAAGATCAAAGAAACGAACAGTTTGCCTGCTATTTGCGGGCGTGTGTGTCCACAGGAGACACAGTGTGAAATGTACTGTGTTCTCGGTAAAAAAGAAGAGCCTGTTGCGATTGGGAGACTTGAACGGTTCTGTGCCGATTACGAGCGTGAAAAAGGTGTAAAACCACCACAGCGTACAACATCAACCGGTAAGCACGTCGCTATTGTGGGCTCAGGACCTGCCGGACTCACGGCTGCATCGGATCTTGCAAAAGCCGGACACAAGGTTACGATCTTTGAGGCACTGCATGCAGCTGGTGGGGTGCTGGTATATGGCATTCCTGAGTTCATGCTTCCAAAAGATATTGTTCAGGAAGAAGTGGATTACATCGGGCAGTTTGGTGTTGATATTAAACCCGATTATGTTATTGGAAGGATTAAGACCATTGATGAATTGAAAAAAGAGTTCGATGCTATTTTTATCGGAACTGGTGCAGGTTTACCGAATTTTATGGGAATTGATGGTGAAAACCTCAATGGAGTGTATTCTGCGAATGAGTTCCTGACACGTGTAAATCTCATGAAAGCATACCAGTTCCCTGAATATGACACTCCTGTCAAAAAAAGCAAGCGTGTCATCGTTGTCGGTGGCGGGAATGTTGCTATGGATTCTGCACGATGTGCTCTTCGGCTTGGTGCGGATGAAGTTAGTATTGTGTATCGTCGCAGTGATGAGGAACTGCCTGCAAGACGTGAAGAGATAGAGCATGCAAAAGAAGAAGGCATAGTATTTCGGTTGCTTATGAATCCGGTAAAGATACTGGGTGATAAAAATTTAATGGTCACAGGTGCGGAGTGCGTTAATATGGAACTTGGAGAGCCTGATGATTCAGGTCGCAGGAGACCACATGAAATTCAGGGTTCAGAGCATGTCATTGATGCGGATATTATCATTATGGCAATCGGAACATCACCAAATCCATTGATATTTGAAGGAGCAGTGGGGCTTAAAGCATCTGACAGGGGTACGATCATTGTTAACGAATCCGGTATGACATCGATTGAAGGTGTTTGTGCAGGCGGAGATATTGTTACCGGTGCAGCTACTGTGATAAGTGCAATGGGTGCCGGTAAGTTAGCAGCAGAGACTATCAATGAGTATCTTGATAAAACCAATCAGGAAAATGCTTGCTGACGCTTGCATTAATTGGAGTAATGATCGCGTATACAAAAATGAAATCGGTTGACAACTGGTTAATTTTCGATCAACTGTGTTTTTGATGGTGGTGTTCCATATAATAGTCCCAAAACCATTATATGTTTTGAAATGTATGTAGCCAGCCAATAACATTCTTATTTATATGTATTATGTACAATAATACTATTTTATATATATCACAATTATCAGGTGAAAATATGGCACGATTTCCAGAAGCAGAGAATAGGATTCTTAATAAGAAGATATGTATG
>JAUVKD010000179.1 GCA_030596385.1 Methanosarcinaceae archaeon
CAAATTTTGTTACTTTGCGAACAAAAAATCCTTCGATACCTTCTATTTCCAGATGAGTTTGTGGTTGTATCTCTACTTTCCTCATAGTATATCCTATCGATATCCAATACATATATATATTACGGCATTTCACATCATTTTCAACGGTTTAAAAATATGAAATCGAATATGGCGACTTATAGAAGAAAAATAAGCAGTTCTTCGGAGATACTGTTAAACAAGAACATTTATAATAATCACAGAACAACAAATCCGCCAGATAAGAAGTGTTTTCTTTTCATATAATTTTCTCATTTGTTTCAGAATCCACAGCACCATTCATTGACTCAACCCGAACACGTCCCCTCTCAAGTGCCCGCTTTCCAAGAACTAACCAGTGAACCAGAACTGAAACTAATCCGATCAAAAACAGTATTATTGCCATAATCAAAATCTGATCCTGTGATATTGACAGTCCAATCAAATCAGCCCCGTTCATTCGTATACCCCCTTCTATTTTAAAATTCTAAGTATCAATTCAATAAAAATCGCAATGGCAGTTTTATTGGAACAATTGTCATAAAATACAAGTCCTTCGATCATATCCGGTTTAGTTGCAACGGCAAGTACATAGAATATTTTACGATCCTGCAGGGATTCGATCGGAATTTTTGCCTGATGAATCCTGCCGTTTTTTTCCATATCTTCAAGATCGATTTGTTTTGTCCATAAATCCTGTTTATCTGTGGCTATGAAAAATGTATACTCTACATCAGTATCAGTGTCATTCGCAATTTCTCCTGCGATTTCCATTTCTAAAATCACATTATTATCCGATATACGTGATTCCAGCCGTATAATGTCAATATCATCATGTCCATTCAATCCTTTATCACCACACAAATCTTGAGAAAATATATCATTTCTAGGGTCAGTTATATTAAATTCGAGATTTTTGTTTGTGAATGAATAATATTGGGTGAACGAAAAAAGCAGCACAAGTACCACTACAACCAAAATGATGTTTTTCCGATTAAAAAGAATCTTGAAATTCCATTTAATGGGAAGGTATGAAGGGTAGTATTTCGAAAGATAAGTGACTGTAACAATACCGCCAAACAATCCCGAAATAAGTCCAGTTATCCAAATGCTGTGCTCTGCCGGGTAGAAAATAGCCAGGTTCAAGGTACAAATAATAACTCCGACAAGACCTCCCAACATACCGGCTTTTAATTTGCCATATCTAACATAAGATATTGTAAAAGCTAACAAAAACGGAATAAATGTCAGAATTGCAAATAAGAACAAAAGATCGTAATACGTAGGACCAGTTGCCATTTATTCCTCCCATTTTACAATTTCAATAACTTAAACAGTATCAAACACAATACCTGAACTGATATTCTCAATCCGGCTGGCGATTATAAAATCATCTTCCATCCCAACCTTGTTCCCATTGTACCATTTCCCGATTATCCGAAATTTATCGTTCTTTGAAACAATGCACAATCCATAGGCAGCTCCAATCTGCCACTCTCCTTGTTCAATCACCATTCCAAACCTGAACCACCTGTCCCGTATCCACATCAACAAGTGCTGACAGGGGAATATCCTTCCATGTAACACTGATCAATGTTTTTGGTTCATAGAACTTCTCCGCAGTTTCCGGAAGTATGCGTTTGACAGACGGATTGCCGTATGCACCCACAGTAGACAATACATTCTTTATATGTTCATCCTGCATTGCAATTCCAATAGCTTCGCCTCGGACAGGTTCCGGAATTGCTTCCAGGATATAACTGACTCGCGTCAGCTCCTTGTTATGATAGTTATAGGAAAAATCATACAGATCAGTGTGCATGGCATTTGCCAATACTCCTGCTACATGCAGACACAATTTGTTATTGTCCCGCGATGCGCTGACTGTAATATTCGCATATTCCATACCTGCGTAGGGAATTACCTGCTGTATAATCTTTTTTTCGATCACCCCACTTTCAGCAGGAGGCGTATTTATCCAGACAATACTGTTTTCCAAAGTGCCATCATCGGTATCTACTATACATCCCGAAATTGATGTTATAAGCACTGTAATCAATAAAACTCCAGACAAAGCGATTGTTTTTTTCATATTACTGCACCAAAAAAGAAAAAAAAGGCGCAATGCGCCTTTCACAGATCATTTTCACCCGGACCAAACGTTATCGTCTACCTGAACATATCAGTATTACTTGGAAGTATTCCAAGTGTCCAGTCCCCGGCTGCACCATATGCAGAATATTGTTCCTTATAACTCGCCGAAAGATCCTGATAGATGCCTGTGCTATCAACCTCCCATGGCGGGAAATTTGACATGCCAAGACTGACCGTACCAGTGTAGGTTGTTTTAACAATCGTTATTTCAACCTCTTCTGATCCATTTTCAAGTGTCACATCAAATGATGGCTCTTCCTGATTTTGAGCTTCTGCACCCATCCACATGGCATAAGCATATTCATTAAATGGGTTCGATGAAATTTCGATTGTAACAGGACCATCGGTTCTAGTAGTAAATGCTTTTGTATAAGACTTTGATGGTTGCATCCACACATTAAAATTCATCTGGACCTGTCCATCCCATTCATTGATCGATTGATCATCAATGTTCAGATCAATGGCTCCGTTGTAGTTGCCTTTCGAATCAGCAGGCACTTCCAGATGTACATTGACAATAGCAGTTTCACCTGCTTTTACTACAGTTGGAGCCATAATTGTAATTGCATCATCATCAAATGCCGAAGTCATTGAGCCGAACGGACCATACTCATACATGCGGTTATTATCATCGATCTTAGGGTCGATTGATATATCCCTATTAGCTATATTCTTAAGTTTGATCTCATAGTCGTAACTTTTTCCGGATTCAACACGACCATGTAAAAATGGTGTCTGTATCTGGATATTTGGCGGTGTCCATACATTAACAGATAAGTGCATGCTGTTAAAATAATCAGGATATGGAGTTGGGTATGGTGTTGGTACCACATCTTCTGAGAATGCAATGCTTGCGGAGTAGTGTCCTATATCAGCATCTTGTGGTATGTTCACTTTGATCACAAATTCCTGTTTTGCATCCGGTGCAATATCTGCACTCTCAGGAGTTATGGTTACCCAGATTTCTTCAAATAAGTAATCACCATATGTGTTAACTGAAACGAATGGTGCAGTTGTTATGGTTTCATTATCCTTGTTTGTCACAGTCACAGTTACTTCATCGCTATTTCCCGGTTTTATCTGCATATTTGAATGACCAGGATTTATCTGAAGTCTTGTAAAATCCATTTCCATATCCGGATACCCACCACCCAGGCCACCTTTCCCTTCACTGATCATTACTGACTCCGATACCGTAAACTCTGCTGCTGCATTTGGAACTGCAAGTATACTCGTAATGAGCAGTCCAAGCATTATGCACACCATATATTTCTTCATCTTTCATCCTCCTCTTTAACTATGTTTTATGTATTTTATCCATGTCAACTTATTAAATAATTGTCTAAACTTCAAATTCA
>JAUVKD010000098.1 GCA_030596385.1 Methanosarcinaceae archaeon
AAAACAAGCCAATTCGGACGCCCTGGATTTGGGACAATACAATAGAAAATAGATTATAACAAGGCTAATATACAATATTAGAAATTAGGATGTAGTTATAAGGTGATATATTTGGTATCAACAGCAGAATCAAAGCCAAAAAATCCATATCTTGAAATGTTGCGACCCGAGATCGCAGATATGGACTTGGCTCTCCCGGCAGCAAGTGCGCTATTAGCATCATATCTTTTAGCAGGTGCATTTCCACCGCTCATCCCATTCATAATCGCAGTTATTGGTGGTTATGCAGCAATCACAAGTTCGTATGTGTTCAATGACTGCTGTGACATTGACATCGATGAGATCAATTTACCAAATCGTCCTCTTCCATCTTCTAAATTATCAAAAAATCAAGCACTATCATATGCACTTGTTCTAGCAATTATTGCATCAGCTACCGCTTTATATCTTAATCCGGAATCTTTTGTAATACTAATAATCGCAATCGTTGTCATCAGCATATATTCATTCGTGGCAAAGAGGATGACGTTTTTGAGTTTTTTACCGGTGGGGATTGCTTACGGTCTTGTTCCCATCGGGATATGGTTAGCATTTGATCCCGCAGGTATCCTGCTTAATGTACAGGATTCGGTGATGGCAGAACTTGTGACTGAAGGACAGGACACTGTAATACTACCACTTGCGGCAATATTTTTAGGAATAATGATATGTGTCACTGATTGGGGATTCACATTATCCGGCGTTGCAAGAGATGTAGAAGGCGACCGTGTTAGGGGCGCACCGACATTTCCAGTCACGTTTGGTGTTCCGGCAACTTCTAAGTTTGTGACAGTTTGCTGGATTTTAGGTGTAATAGCATCACTTATCATCGGATTGACTGCACATCTTGGTCCGATTTTCTTTGCAGGCGCAATGTTAGCAGGTATATGGATACTTAAACAGTCATTTAATTTTATAAAGAATCCTTTTCCTGAGCGTGGAGGTCAACTCTTTTTACAGGGTTCCAGGTACAGGGGCGTGATGTTCGGATCACTTATTGTTGACGTAGTACTTTCCACAGTATCTACAGATTATGTTTCAATTTTATGGTAACACGGGGATATATCAATGAACGCAGATATAATTGTAATAGGTGCTTCTCCTGCCGGGATCATGGCGGCAAGAAATGCATCCAAAAAGGGTGCGAATGTCATTTTAATAGACCAAAAAGAGAAGTTAGGTCACCCACCGCATCCTGCTAATACATTCTTTAGGGGGATGTTTGATAAAGCAGGTGAAAAAGTCGATCAAAAATATGTAATACATAACCTCAAAGGCATGCACATAGTCGCACCAAATGGTGATGAGATCATTCTAAGAACCCCTGGATATTTTCTTGATCGTACAAAATTTGATGAACATTATGCGAAAGAGATTAAAAAAGCAGGTGTGGATGTGCGTACAGGCATTGAATCATATAATGTACTCAGGATCGGCGATACGTTCTCTGTGAGCACATCAGATGGAATACTCAAATCAAATATCATAATAGCGGCTGATGGTATTAATTCAAAGACAGCAGGATTGCTTGATTTAAAACCTGTCAGGTATCCGAATGATATAGCATGGGCAGTGGAAGCCGAGATAAAAGCAGATGGGATTGGTGATGTTGATATGTTCGAATACTATCTCGGAAGCATTGCACCTGGCTGGAAATCCACATATTCACCAGGCGGTGGTGATTATGCAACCCTTGGTGTATATGTCCGCAGAAATGGTACGGATGTATCATTGTTCTTTGACAACTGGCTTGAAAAGTTTAAGCGTATGAAAGGACTTGATGACATCAAGATCCTGAAAAAACATGTTGGCGGAGATCCTATTGCAACGGTTCCAAAACAGATCGTCGCTGATGGTATAATGGTCACAGGCGGTGCGGCAGGGCAATCCGGTATCGGGTATAGTATGCGGGCAGGACAGATATGCGGGGATGTGGCTGCTGATGCTGTTGCAAAAGGAAATGTGTCCGCAAAAGAACTTTCGCAGTATAAAAAACAGTGGAACAGTGAATTTAGAACAGAATATTATCTTGGCCGCATCGCACTTGAAACACTCCGTAAAATGGATGACCATGAGATCGATAACATGATGAAGACATTCAAGGGGCAGGATCTGTCTTTTTTACACGGCAGTTCATTCAATCAGGCAGTGCAGGTAGGCCTATTTATGCTAAAGAAAAATCCGGCATCACTGTTGTCTTATCGTGCACTGCTCAGGAACAGGTAATTTGCAGTTGTAGTCATTATTTGGTTATAGTTTATTTGTAGTTTGCAGTTTATTTGAAGTTATGTGACAAGTGTTAATATGAAGTACTATCTTTACAAAAACCCGATTTTCAAGGTGTATGCCGTAGTTGAGGACGGTCGTGTCCGGATAAGGAGTTCTGGTATTGCCTCCTCCATTATGAAACCAATGGTATCAGGGATGCTCGACATATTTGACGACAAAAAGCCTGCGAAAGTGGAAGATGACAGGCTGATATTCTCAACATGGATGCCACCGATCCCGAGTACACCGTTTAGCCGTTCGGTATCAAACCAGATCAAGTGTCTGCGCGGTAACATGGTTCCGGAACAGGTGACGATATCCATTACCGAAGAGTGCCCTAACAATTGTATCCACTGTGCACTCCCGGATACCAAAAATAAAGACCGGCTTACTCCTGAATATGTGAAAGATGTGATTGACCAGTCCCTGGACATGGGCACAACCCTGATAATATTCGATGGAGGGGAGCCACTGGTCTATGATGGGCTGGAAGCTCTGATCAGCCATGTCGACACCAATCGTGCGGTGACAGCGATGTTCACCTCAGGAGTCGGACTCACACCAGAACGCGCCAGGAGTTTGAAAGAAGCGGGATTATACATGGTAAGTGTAAGTTTCGACAGTGCTAATGAAGTTGGGCATGATTTTATGCGTGGGCGCGAAGGTGTTTATAAGGACGCCATCAGCGCGGTTAATAATTTGATGGATGCAGGGTTGTTGGTTAACATCTATGTGGTGATATCCCCTCGCAACATCGATGAACTTGATGATTTCTACACATTGGCGCGTGATATGGGTGTTCATGAACTCTCATTTTACGAGATCGTTCCAGCAGGAAGGTGGATAGATCACGAAACTGAGATACTTTCACCCGATGATCATCGCAAACTCGATGATTTTGTAGTACGCACAGATACTATGGATGGACCGCGTGTGTTTTCAATTCCACACGTAATGAAGACAACAGGGTGTTTTGCGGGCAGGAAATGGCTTCATATAACTCCGCAGGGTGATGTTTTGCCTTGTGCATGCATACCGATCCCTTTTGGCAATATTCATGAGGAAACGCTTAAAAGTGTGTGGAAAAAGATCAGGAAAGATCCTGCTTACAATGCAGATTCATGTTTGATGCGGGATGCAGAGTTTCGAACGTTGCATCTTGATATATAAGGGGTCAAAAGCAGTGAATATAACTGCTGCCCGAAAGGGTTATGATAATCTTGAGCGGTATGAAGGCAAACTTTCACGTACCGTTCTATTGAAGAAGGAGAGCGAATAATCGTTCTTCTTTATTCAGCGGGTATAATTATTAGGATAAATCCGGACATTAGCGAAAAGCTCTTTTTTATGTATGGAATGTGCCGCGCTGCACGTATGGTTTCACCATTTTCATCCAGAACTTATTTACCATCTGTTACACAATACAATGGCGTACTTATTAATTAAATTTGTATAGTTTATTCATTGCTATTCAAATTATCATCATTATTTTCCCTTTTCACAACAGCACCGCGATATATGTGCCTGCGCTCATAACCGTCACTGCGGCGATGAACCGGACGTCTCTGCTGGCAGAGTTGCTTTAACATCAATTCATCCAGATCATTATTTTCATCCACGTTATGTGAATAATCGTTATCATGATCGTCACTATCATCATTTTCCAATACACATACCTCACACAATATTGATTAACGGATTGTGATCAATGAAATTCACATCTACATCAAGCATATCTAAAAGGCGCCCACATAGGTGCTGCATTGCCGGATTTTCGGTGGCGTAATGTGTCGCATCAATAAGCGAAATATCACCGCGTGCGCGTATTACATCATGTTTCAGTTCCCCGGAAACGATTGCATCAACTTCGTTATCACGTGCTATGCCAAGATATTCAGCTTTAAAACCACTGCCACCAATTACCATCACACGTGAAATATCCCCCCTGTTACCAACATATTGTACATGTGTATCCAGTAATTTTGAAACATGTTTTGCAAATGTATCCGTGGAACACGTTGGAATTTCTCCGATTCTTCCATTTTCAAGTTTAACATTAGCATTATCGTTAACATTAGTATTAGCATTGATCTTAACGTTGAGATAATTAACATTAGCAAGGCCAAGCCGATATGCAAGCACATCGTTTACACCGCCCGGTGCTTTATCATAGTTTGTGTGCATACTGTAGAGTGAAATATTGTTGTCAATAGCAATTTTCAGGGTATTAGCAAGTGACTTTGTAATCATTGTTATTGGATGGAAAATAAGTGTATGATGTGTAATAAGCATGTCTGCACCAATTTCAGCTGTGCGATTCAGTACATAATCGGTCGGGTCAAGTGCAACCGCGATCTTTTCAATATCGTTATCAAGGTTTAGTGTAACTCCAATCTTTCCCTTATCGAAATCTTCGGCGAGATCAGGTGGTGCGATCTGTTCAAGTACTGATACAATGTTGGATATATTCATTGTACATCCATGTTTTTGACTGAATATCAACTTATCGAAATAAGGATATATTTCGTTTGATACTTCAGTTCAATCCTATTTATATACTCCAGCTCTACTGCGGTCAGGTGTACTGTTGCAACATTTGACTTTCAACCCATGTTCTCCAGTATCACCCCTAAATTCACCATTTTCCATCCGAAATAATCTCTTCTAACGTCCACTCCTCTCGATTTTCACTAAATTTATACTTTATTAACTTTTTTAGATGTAGAACAGAATTCAAAGCCGTGAACTTTATATGATAGTTATAGCATATAGAACAGATTATTGGAGAGAGATGAAATTGAAAAGTTGGGTTTGAAAGGATATAAATCTCGGATACTGAAACTCATGCCCATGAAGGATGCGTAAAAAGACATTTTGGATGCATTCGATTGCAAATATTTGGGAATGAACAATTACTTGAAATCGATAGGGGTTAAGAT
>JAUVKD010000132.1 GCA_030596385.1 Methanosarcinaceae archaeon
GTGCCACCGCTTGTAATTATTATGTTTGTGTCGGTATTAGTTGCGAAATTTACAATATCCCGTATTTCATCGACTTCATCACTTATAAGAAAATAATTCGACACATGGTGTCCATTTTGAGTAATAATATCGCACATAATCTGCCCCGAAATATCCCCTGCATCTTCTGGTTTTGCTACGTTATCATATTTTCCTGCTCTTGATGTTGATATTGTTACCAGAAAAAAATTATATGGGCCATATGTATTTTTTTTGTGTTGATCTGTAGTAGATTTGTCCATACAAAGTATTTATACATTAGTAGGTATATGAATTATGCGATTTAAATTATGAAAATAATAGCAATAGATATCGGAACAGGAACACAGGATATCCTGTTGTATGATGCGAAAAAAGAAGTTGAGAACAGTCTGATTATGGTTATGCCTTCTCCCACTGTAATAATTGCAGATCGGATACGCAGGGCGACTGATGCGGGCATACATATTGTGCTCACTGGTGGGATAATGGGAGGAGGTCCATGTGTTCGCGCAATAAAAGAACATGTTAGCAGCGGTTTACTGGTATATGCAACAAGAAATGCTGCACTAACCATTAATGATAACCTTGACAGGGTATGTTCAATGGGTATCACGCTTATTGATGAGAAGGAAATATGTTCATTGCCGGATGATGTTTTGAACATCGTACTGAAAGATATTGACACAGATGCGATTTTTGGTGCACTTTTGAATTTTGGGGTGAATGTGGGAGCAGATGAACCTATTAGATTCGCTGTTGCGCTTCAGGATCATGGTGAATCACCAGACATTAGTAATCGTATTTGCAGGTTCAGGTACTTCGAAGAACAAATCAAAAAAGGGGGAGGTCTTAATCTTTTCACGTATTCTGGCAATGATATTCCTTTGTATCTTACACGCATCAGGTCTGCATCAGAAATGCTTGACCGGAGTGGTTATGGCAGTAAGAACAATAATGAAAATAATGAGGAGCATTCGATATTTATGGACACTGGACCTGCTGCGATATTCGGTGCACTTTTGGACACTGCGGCAGAGCAGCCGTCAATTGTCGTAAACATTGGGAATGGCCATACCATTGGTGCACTTGTTATTGATAATCGTGTGCAGGCATTGTTTGAGCACCACACTTCAAAAATGGATGTTGAAAAATTACAGGATCATATACTAAGACTTGCAGAAGGTACACTTACATTCGAGGAAGTGTTCAATGACGGTGGACACGGGTGTTATATCGATAAGATTGCAGGCTTTGATGCGATAAAATCCGTCATGATAACCGGACCAAAACGTGGTGTCTTGCAAAATAGCAGGGAATCACAAAGAAATACGGAGTTGTGGGCAAAGTTGTGTTTTGCAGCACCGTTTGGAAATATGATGCTTTCCGGATGTTTCGGATTATTGTCGGCATTTTTGGAAAATGAAAGGATTACTGATAAGACTTATAAACTCATAGGTAATTAGGGGTAAAACTGTGATTGGTAATATTATAATCAAGCATATATTCAAATTCTATCGAGAAAATTCACGCTATGCTCGGATTAACCCGGATTATATAATTTTATAATTATATACTACAAGAAAATGCTTGACAACACTCAAATTTGTCTGAAGTACAAAAAGTTATACTTAATATACAACATGAAAATCATAGTTAACGCTCATTACTTCATATAACATAATCTCGTATACCATATTGTTATTTATAGTAATTATATTATTTAAAAAAATTCAAACCGCATTATTTAATGGATAACAGACGTTTGATTATAATAATCAATATCATGTTTTTCTGTTCGATTTTGCAAACTATTCAAGGAGGCTCCATTTCATGGTACGAAAACCAGCAAGTATGTACAGAAACGTAAAACAACGTTCATTCACAAGACGTAAATATATGGGCGGTGTGCCTGGAAGTCAGGTAATTCACTACGACATGGGTAACAAAACAAAACAATTCCCTATAAAGGTGACATTGGAAGTAAAGGAAAGATGCCAGATACGCCATACTGCACTTGAAGCCGCACGTATTACTGCAAACAGGGCAATGACAAATGCAGCAGGTCGTGAAAGTTTCCATCTCAAGTTACGTGTTTATCCCCATGAAGTATTGAGGGAAAACAAACAGGCAACCGGTGCAGGTGCTGACCGTGTATCAAGCGGTATGCGCGGCGCATACGGTAAGAATGTGTCGACTGCAGCACGGGTTAACGCAGATCAGAAAATATTTACAGTTTCTGTTGAAAAGAAACATTTTGAAGCTGCAAAAAATTCAATGTGGAGAGCTGGACAAAAATTACCAACACCTATTCGAATCGTTGTCGATCAGGGTCAGGAACTGGTACTATAAACACTTATCAATTCAATACAATGAACAACCGGAGGCTGTGACAATGGATGATTATGAAGCACTTTTAAATCGTGCGATAAAAAATTTACCGGATATGGAAACTACGGATGTTCGTTTTGTAATTCCTGAACCTAGGATTTTCATTGAGGGTAAAACCACAGTTTTGGATAATTTTAGTAATATCGTAGATGTATTAAACCGGGATTCCGACCATCTTATGAAATTTCTAACCCGTGAAATGGGTACAGCCGGTAAACTAGAAGGCGGTCGCGCGATATTTCAGGGAAAATTTCCGAAAGAATTGATTAAATCAAACATTGATTCTTATGTAGAGGAGTATGTAATATGCTCTGAATGTTCCCGTCCCGATACCCAACTTATCAAAGTTGAAAGAGTACTTGTGCTTAAATGTTCAGCATGTGGTGCACACAGACCTGTTAAGAAAAGAAGAGCTGTTGCTTCAGCACCCCGTGATGCAGTTGAAGAGGGCAAGGAATATGAGGTCAGGATCGATGCGGTTGGTTCCAAAGGTGATGGGATCGCAAAACTTGCCAGATTCACGATATTTGTTCCTGGTGTTCCGAAAGGTGAAGTTGTGAACATCAGAATAAAGCGCATAAGTGGTACTCTTGCATTTGCAGAGAAGATATAGTACCCGATTGTATCCACTTTAAAAAGCAGGGGAAAGTTCATATTCGGATTATCTAAATCAAGTGCCTGAGCAATTTTTTATTTCAAAATTGGATCGGTTATCTCAAATTTGAAGCGGATACGTCAAATTTGAGATTTAATTTGTAACCTATTATGCGAGTTTTGTTAATCCAAAACCCTCATGCTTTTAATCTATTAGATATATTTATATTTGATGACTTGCGTACTAAATTTAGTCCATGAACTTTATGAACCAATTAAAAACGTTATTATTGTTCCAAATATCTCTGATGTGAGCTGGATAGATCCTGGCACTGATTTTTTTCAAATATGTACATTTATTAGCATGGATAACAAAATTAAATTTAAACTGCAAAGCAATGGCACTTCATGCCACGCAGCTCTGCTGCGGTTTTGTTTACTGTCTCAATATTTGAAAATGTTATTCCCCTGTCAAATGGAGGAACGGGTTTAGGTAAACCAACTTTCAGGATACAGTATGCTTATAGTAGGATTTCGAATTACAGCGATCCTGTTAATAATAAAGAGGCGATATATTTGCATCAATATTTTTTGTATAATTATATAATTAAGGGGTATGCCACGTGAAAACCGATATTTCAGTCAACGATGAGGAAAAAGATATTAATATTTTTACGATTCCCGGATTGTCCATTAATTTGAAACATTCAAATGGCATTTTGCAGATGGAGGCATCAGGCCATCTGCGTGGTGTGTGTTCTTTGTTTTTGAACAAGATCAATTCCAGTCTCAAGAATGAAAAACCGGCATTGGTGGATGGGGACAGGATTGTAGCTTCAACATGGTTACCTCCCATTCCTGGTAAAGTGTTTAATAGGCTTCTTTATGCAGAAACCCAGATAGCACTTGGGAAATTTGTTCCTGAAACGGCATCGTTTGAGATTACGCGCGAGTGCAAGTGCAATTGTGAGCACTGTGTTGTTAGCGGTGGGGAAGGCGATATGGATATTGGATCCATTAAGCGCGCGATAGATGAAGCACTTGATATGGGTGCGTTCATTATTACATTTACCGAAGGCGATCCACTATTGCGGGAAGAGATCTTTGAACTTATTAAATATGTTGATAAAGATCGTGCAATTGTCAATATATTCACGCCAGGTACTGAAATGACGCCATCAGTTGCAAAACGGCTCAAAGATGCCGGACTTTACACTCTCCTGATCAGTATATATTCAACTGATCCGAAGAAACATGATGCAGTACGTAGGCTTGATGGTGCTTATGAAGCGGCAACTGCAGCAATAAAATGTGGGCTTGATGCAGGACTTTTGGTTACGATGACCACGCATGTCTCGCCGGAGAGGATTGATGAACTGCCTGCTATGTATGAGCTGGCCTCGAATCTTGGAGTTCATGAGTTCTCCTTGTGGGAATCCGTGCCGAAAAAATCAGGGGATGTAATACTTTCTGATGGTGATCGAAAGGTGATACTTGATATGTA
>JAUVKD010000031.1 GCA_030596385.1 Methanosarcinaceae archaeon
AAGGCGCAATGGTCGCAGCGGGAGCGCTTGTTACCCATGATGTGCCGGCGTGGAAACTTGCAATTGGTTTTCCTGCCAGGATCGAAGATCTGCCGGATGATTTGAAACAATTAAATAGTATATAATTAAATTAGAAACAAATGTGTGTGGTAAAAAATGATTCCAATTGCAAAACCATTACTTGATGAAAAGGATATCGAAGCAGTATCCAATGTTTTGCGCTCAGGTATGATCGCCGAGGGTGCACGTGTCGCAGAATTTGAAGAAAAGTTCGCTGATTACATAAGTGTTGAGCATGCTGTGGCTGTAAATTCCGGTACAGCTGCACTTCATGCATCATTGCTGGCACACAGCATTGGTGCCGGTGACGAGGTGATCACAACATCGTTCAGTTTTATTGCAACAGCAAATTCGATATTGTTCACCGATGCAAAACCGGTGTTTGCTGATATTGAACATGATACATTTAATATTGACACAAATTGTATTATCGATAAAATTACATCAAAAACTAAAGCATTGATGCCAGTGCACCTGTACGGACATCCTGCGGAAATGAAAGCAATTATGGAAATTGCAGAGGATTATGATCTCGTTGTAATTGAAGATGCGTGTCAGGCACATGGTGCAACTTACGCTAATAAAAAGGTCGGATCGTTTGGGACCGGAGCTTTTAGCTTTTATCCTACAAAGAATATGACGACCAGTGAAGGCGGCATGATCACAACTGATGATAAAGCGGTTGCTGAGCGTGCACGGATGATCCGCTCGCATGGTTCGAAACAGCGTTATCTTCATGAGATGATCGGGTATAACTTGCGCATGACTGACATTTCAGCCGCGATCGGATTTGTGCAGCTTGGTAAACTTGACGATTTCACTTCGATGCGCAAGGAGAATGCCAGAATCTTGTCTGATGGTCTTCGTAATGTTGATGGAATTACTGTTCCTGTGGTGTGGGATGGATGCAGCCATGTTTTCCACCAGTACACAATAAGAGCGAAAAATCGTGATGATCTGGCGGCAATGTTGAATGGTAGCGGTATAGGGACAGGAACGTATTATCCAATACCAATCCATAAGCAGCCGGTGTATAAGGATCTAGGTTATAACGACAATTTGCCTGAATGCGATAAAGCGGCAGGGGAAGCACTTTCCCTTCCTGTGCATCCGGGTGTTTCAAAGGATGAGTTAAAAACGATTATTGAAAGTATTAAAAATTGGATGGTAAAAAATGATTAGAGCTGGTGTGATTGGTGTCGGTGCTATGGGACAACACCATGTAAGGATATATAATGAAATGGAAAATGTTGAACTGGTAGGTATTTCGGACGTTTCTGAAACCCGGGTCAAGGAATTATCGGAACAATACGATACGAATGGTTTTACTGATTACAAAGAGTTACTTGCACAGGGTCTTGATGCGGTGAGTATTGTTGTGCCTACAACCTTACATATGTCTGTGGGCCTGGATGTTATTGCTTCAGGCGCAAATTTGCTTGTGGAGAAACCCATTGCAGATACATTGGAAAATGCTGAGAAGTTAACAAAGGCTGCTGAAGATGCGGGTGTTAAGTTAATGGTGGGTCATATCGAAAGATTCAATCCGGCAGTTACAAAATTGAAGGAGATCATTGATTCCGGGTTGCTGGGTAAGATCGTGTCCATCTCAGCACGCAGGGTAGGACCTTATAATCCCAGGATTCGTGATGTGGGTGTGATACTTGATATCGGTGTGCATGATATTGATGTGATATCTTACCTATATGGTAAAAGTGTTAATGAAGTCTACTGCATTGCCGGTGCTGATATACATTCTTTTGAAGACCATGCTGCGATCGTACTGCGCTTTGACCATGAATTTTCAGGAATTGTGGAGACGAACTGGCTTACGCCCCATAAAGTCAGGAAACTGACAGTTATTGGAATTGATGGCGTGGCATATCTTGATTATATTGACCAGACGGTGGAACTGCATGACGGGGAATGGATCAGAAAAGCTAAAGTTGAAGAGGCTGAACCTTTGAAAAGAGAACTTGAACATTTCATTGATTCCGTATCAAATGGAAATAAACCTGTCACTTCCGGCGAGGATGGCATTCATGCCCTCAAGGTTGCCATGGCGGCGATTGAATCATATACTGAAGGTAAAGCGGTGAAAATTTGTGTATAAGGGATAAGGATGGGCATGATATATGTATGATCTGTGTCATCTGTGTTCGAATAAAGAAAATGAAATAGAACGCGGATTAGACGGATTTGCACGGATAACAAAAGAAAATCAGTGGAAATCCGTTCAATCCGTGTTATCTGTATTCGAATAAAGAAAGTTAGATTTAATGGAACACGGATTAGACGGATGACACGGATAACAAAAGAAAATCCGTGTAAATCAGTTCGATCCGTGTTATCTGTATTCGAATAAAGAAAGTTAGATTTAATGGAACCCTGGTTCAACAGTTCTAAATATAAAAATCAACATCTTAAAAACAACCGGAAAATTGTGATCAATATGACAAATAATCTAAAACAAATATTTAAAGAAAAAGGCCCGATCAAAAACATCGGTGTAATAGGTATGGGCTACGTAGGCATTCCCGCAGCGGCATTATTTGCCAATCTGGATTGTTATGACAATGTCCTGGGTTTCCAGAGAGATTCCCCATCATCGGGCTATAAGATCGATATGCTAAATTCGGGCGAGTGTCCTTTAAAGGGGGATGAGCCCGGGTTGGATAAGCTTATTAAGAAAGTTGTAAATACAAAAAAATTCCACTGCACATCAGATTTCCACAGAATCCAGGAGATGGACGCAGTAACCCTTGCTATCCAGACCCCGTTTGCAGATCCTGCGAGTCTTGAACCTGATTTTGGTGCCCTGATCGACGGGATCCGGCAGGTTGGCAGGTATCTTTCCAAGGGTACGCTGGTTGTTCTGGAGTCCACCATTACCCCGGGTACTACTGAAGGGCTTGCTAGACAAATTCTTGAGGAGGAATCTGGTCTGGTTGCAGGCAAGGATTTTGCACTTGCCCATGCTCCCGAACGAGTGATGGTTGGTCGTCTGCTTCAAAACATCCAGGAGCATGACCGCATCGTTGGCGGTATTGATGAACTCAGTACCGCCCGGGCAGTGGAGCTGTATTCACCTGTTCTTACTAAGGGTAAAGTCATTCCCATGAGTGCCACAGCAGCTGAGGTTACGAAAACCACAGAGAATACATTCCGTGATCTTCAGATCGCTTCCATTAACCAGCTTGCTCTTTATTGTGAGGCTATGGGCATCAATGTGTATGATGTCAGGGATGGCGTGGATAGTTTGAAGGGCGAGGGCATAACCCGTGCTATGCTCTATCCGGGTGCGGGCGTGGGCGGACATTGCCTGACCAAGGACACATATCATCTGGAGCGGGGCGTGAAAATCTCTGAAGGCACTCTGGATTATCCCGCAGGTCTTGATTCGATCTTTGTGCTGGCCCGCAAAGTGAATGATTTTATGCCTGTGCATATGTATAACCTGACCGTGGAGGCTTTGGCGCGGGCTGGGAAAAAGCCATCGGGTTCTCGGGTTGCTATACTGGGCTGGGCGTTTCTTAATAATTCAGATGATGCAAGGAATCCGCCGTCTGAGCCTTATAGGGATTTGTTGATCGAGGCCGGGTGTGAGGTTAAGGTGCATGATCCGCATGTGTTGGAGTATCCTGATGTTTCGATAATCCATGAGCTGGATGATGTTGTGAAGGGGGCTGATGTGGTGGCTGTGTTGACTGGGCATGATGAGTATTTTGAGGTTGATGCTAAGAGGTTGAAGGGATTGATGGGAGTCGAGCATCCTGTGGTTGTGGATGGGCGAAATGTGGTGGATGCTGATGGGTTTATTGGGGAAAGATTTGTGTATAAGGGGATTGGAAGAGGGGATAAGAACGGGCATGGGATGAAATGACGAGCGGTTGGCAGTGATTACATATTGGTACCAATCTATTTTTGGTGCACGATGACAGTATTTGCGATCGTGTTTAGCCCAATATTCAATTTTTCATCCACATGTGACTGGCGATTCTTCTTTGCCCTCAACCCGGCAATTCCCATGAGATTTTCAACATGATCATTGTTATCAGGAATCTCAATCCCCCTGGTGGCTAATCCCGCGAACAGTGTTACTTTGCATCTTGTTCTGAGAATGAATTTGGTTAATGACAGCAGTTTAATTATAGAGTATGACTAAGATCAGTGTCTGGATAATAACCGGTAGATTGGATGATGTTGACTTCAATATTTACGATGACGGAAAATACAGCCAAAGAATCTTTTATTTGAGTAAATACCAATTTATTTATTTATTATAAAGTTGATTACATGTTGAATGACAAAAAGTGAAAAAATGTTAGAATCATCACAATTATACATCCAATTAAAAAAAATTATTGCTACAGATTTGCATGTACTCATATTAGTAACATTGTTGGCTGGAGCATTTATATTAGTCTCGCCATTTGATCAAACTATTTTTAGAATTCCATTTGCGCTGATTTTTTTGTTGTTCTTACCTGGGTATGCTTTTATATCTGCACTTTTTCCTCGAAATGATGATCTTGATGGGATTGAGCGTTTTACACTTAGTATTGGGCTTAGTATTGCGATTACGATCTTTGATGGTTTTGCATTGAATTATACACCATGGGGTTTTAGACCGCTGCCGATCGTAGTGTCGTTGATATTGATCATATTTATTTTTACGATTGTTGCGTATTTTGCAAGGAGGAACGTATCGGAGGATGTGCGGTTTTCGGTGTCATTCAAAGATATTGTTGAATCTGTGCGAGCGGATGAAAATGAAAAACCGTCTGATATTGAAAAAGCATTGATCATTGCTCTGGTCATTTCTATTATAATTGCGGGCGGCATGGTGGTGTATGCTAAACTAACATTCCCTGAGGAACGATTTTCTGTGATGTATTTGCTGGGGTCCGGGGGGATGGCTGAAGATTATGTGACTGATCTGTATCTTGGTGTTCCATGCGAGACTACGGTGGGAATTGAAAATCATGAGGGAAGGTCTGTTAATTATATTCTGCAGATCCGACTGGATGGGAATGTTTTGGATACGATGGAGGTTGCGATCGATGATGGTGCTACGTGGCTTGAAAATGTGTCTTATGTGCCAAACCGTATTGGGGACAATTTGAAGTTAGATTTTTTGTTGTTTGAGGATGAGGTTTCTGCGAAACCATATCGATCTACACATTTGTGGGTTTTATCAGACATCGATTATAGTGATGCTGGGACATTGCAGGATTATATTATTAAATCCGGTTTGTTTGTCAGAAATTGGGATATGGGACAAAACCGTGATTGGAATTATGTTGAGAATGGAGATAATTTCACGGGTGGATATGTGACATCTCATTCTATATCAAGTGATAGGTCGTTTGAGATCAGTTATCCTTCGCAAACACGCTCAAGCCCAGGATTTTTTGGAGAGATCTATCAATATATTACTACTGGCGAGGATGGACTTGCGGTTTTATCGTTTGATGTTCTGGATTCGAGGACGTCCAATGAGACGCAGGGATATCATTTCAAGCAGGTACTGGTGGATGACAGGGTAGTATGGGAGGATGATACTGCAGGTGATGAGGGATGGCAGCATGTGCGTGTGCCTGTGTTTTTGAGCAATTCGAGTAAGGTTGCACTGCGCCTTTTTGAGAAGAAGGGTGTAGGAAATTTTGGTATCAATACGTGGTGGGATTCTGTGAAGATCGAACGGTTCAGTGTTGGTGATCCGTTTAGTGTGAGTGTGTCTGATGTTGATGTGTCCGGGCCTGATGCTGAGTCGTCTGTGGTACTTCGGGGTGAGCCGTTCTCGATTGGTGCGGGGCAGGATGTTGTTATTGACGGTTCTACTTTTGGCGGGTTTTATTATGAAATTGATGATGTGAGGTCATATGAATGTTTGAACCTGTCGTTTTCGGGTGATGGGATCGTTGAGGTCGGTGGGGCAGTGTATACTGCGTTTTCGAGGTCGGGTGTGTTCCGGTTTATGGGGTTTGATGGGCACAGGTCACTTGATCCGGATATGGCTGATCTGTTGAGTGAGGTGCTGCTAGATGGTGGGAACTGTTCAATATCAGCTAATAAACCTGTGTTACCTGGCGGGGGATATGCTATGACTTATCGGGATGATGATGATGGTAGTTCGGTCATTGAGTTTGGGAAGAATGATGTTCTTTTAAAGTCGTTTGATGTTTCGGATGGTGGGGTGTTTGTGTATGATGCGGCACTAAATGGTGTCGAGGCGGAAATATTGGAATTTAAGGTTGATTCTGTTGTCAATGGAACTGTCTATCTTGAGGATGTGTGCCTGTATTCTAATGAGCCGGTTATGATCGAGGTGGGAAATATATATGGAAATTTTGAGGTTGTGGATATTGCGGTTGATATGATTGTGATGAAGAATGTTGAGCGGATCATGCTTGATCCGGGGCGTGATGTGGCTGTGATGGATGGTAGGATGAATTTAAAGGTTGCAAAAGGCGGGGATGTTGCTTATCCGTATGTTGAAAAGGAGTTTGATGGGAGTTTTGTTGTCAGGGGGTCAGTGCATGATATTTCAGAGGGGCAGAATGTGGTTATTTCGGGTAGGAACTATTCACCGTTTAGTTATGACCTGGATACAAATAATACGGACTATGGGTTGACGCTGTTGTTTTCAGGGGACGGTTATGTTTCGAGCGGTGATGCGGTCCTTGTGAAGAGGTATGGTGGCGATATGTTTGAATTCCTGGGATATGAGCATAACATTTCAAAACCGTCAAGTGTGTCCGGGTCGCCAATCGTTGAAATGATCAAGCCGTCTTTGGTGCTAAATGAGACGATGGAACTTAAGAGGGGATATGCCCTGTCTATTGCTGATCTTAATCCTGCGACAGACCATGCTTTGCTTGAACTTTGGAAAGACGGGGAGGTGGTGGATATGGCCATTATAAATGACGGGACCAGGGTGTATGAGTATCGGGAAGATGATGTGCTGATATTTAAGTGTCAGGTCAATGATGTATTCGAAACGAAGCTTTTGTTTAAGTATGTGCTTTTGTATGCGAAGCAGCCTGTGGAGATGAGGGTCGGAGATAGGTACGGTCAGTTTAAAGTTACCGAGATTACGGATGATTCGATCGTTCTTGCGAATTTTGAGTCGATCAGGTTTATGCCAGGTGAAGTTACTTCTCTTCTGGACGGTGCAGTGTATGCCAGAACTTCGAGCGGTGGTTTTGTGGCGTATCCGTATGCGATCGAAAGGGGAGGTTAGGTGTATTTGGTTAGGTGGTTTTGATAACTCACTTTCCAAATCATTTGTTTAATAATTTAAAGAACCACAATCAACCGGCATTATTCAATGTTTAAGAAACAGATTTGTTTTCAAAATATACCCTTGGAAAGTAAGTGATGAAATGTAGATGCATTTTTTAAATATCCAGACGCTGCTACAGGCGGCACGTTCCATTACTATTATCTGTCCGCATTCACGAAATATGTAGTTTCCATGTAGTGCAATCCGTGCAAACACATATGTGCTGACCGCGAGCAGAACTTCTATGTGTAATGCAAGGCAGTGGATTGGCAGCGGTGAAACATGCCGCCTGCGGCGTTGTGACAAGAAAGTCATATCTTGAATTGCAGAAATGCCACTCCCTCTATTCGGAGTGACCCTACTGTGACACTTATTACCAGTAATGGAATGGGTGGAGCCAACAGGACAA
>JAUVKD010000182.1 GCA_030596385.1 Methanosarcinaceae archaeon
AAGTTGAGATGGTGATTGAAGAGATGGATGTAAAACAAGCCAGATTGTTCTCTTTGCTGAATTTGGGGGAATTTATGGATGACTAACTAAATCGATAGCAGAGGGGTTTATGTTTTGCTAGGCCATATAGCGATTGGGTCGCCTGATATTGTTTTTTACTACATCTTTGAAAGTCAAGATATACTCACAAATTCGATTTGCTGCGAAAACGTTCATATCGTCTTCTTTAGTGATATTAAAAGATGCCGCCTGCGGCGGTATTGTTACGTGGGGACTGGCAATTTAAGACAAACATCGACATATCATAATTTGTCAAAACCATCTATACAAATACAATATTCCATTTATTCCCACAATTTAACAATGATCCCGATATCATTGTTCAACTCATCTGTTTTGGGTCAACTTTCATATACTCACGCAGCAGGGTTGTTGCATAACTTCCCTTTGGTAATGAAAATTCAAGGATTGCTTTTGTTTTCCCGGGATTTAATTCATCTTCTAATACGGCATACCCGGGTTGTACATGCAGAAGGATCTCGCGTCTTAATCCCTTTGATGCCAGTTCAGGCATAAGGGGGACCTTGAATCCCTCAATTGGAACCCCGCTTTTCTCAAATATACGATGCTCGATCTCACCTTGCTGACCGGATGCCCATTCTGTATTGTAACCAATTAGTGGAGCAGTCACAAAGGCACGCCTGCGCCGCAGAAGGTTATTCATCCCGTTGAGGTTTTGTGATGTAACATTTTCTGTTTTGGAAATATCAGGAAGTCCGTCCTTATTCTTGAAACAGACTATATCACCCTCAACAGTACTGTTTAGCGGCAGACCCTCTTTAATCCTCTCGCACAGGATCCGGTTAAAAAGATATGACTGGTATGCATGTACGAAAAGCATACGTATGCTTTTAGAGAGTATCCCGAATGCACCCGTGAAATCATTCGGGTCTGTGACAAGATGGTGCATCATCGAGCGTTCATACCGCAAATTCAATGGATACCGGTCAAGTCCCCATACATAATCCTTTGTATTAAATACATAATCACGCACGTATTTGTTTTCTTCGGATTCGTCCGGGAATGATCTTGCAATGTATGCCAGTGCAGCTTCCTCCAATTTACCGCAAATTATCGATTTTCCCACAAGGTGTGTGATGGGGCGGATCGCGCCAAATCGTTGTATACCGAAAAAGTTAGGTACACCACCGGTTTTTAGAATATTATCTGTGGTTTCCTGAAGCTGTATTTGCAGTTCATTTTCTCCCTTATCAATATCCCGAACCGTTATCTTGAACTTATTTCCGGTAAGGTCGCCTAACTTTACAGGTTTGTTCGACCTTCCTATGACCTTCAGGTCTACATCTTTTAAGTGAATACAATCCACAGCATGTGTTGTCATATTATGAATGCTGATCTTCTGGGTAGTAACAGCTCGCTTGTCCTTGGTGCCTGCAAAACCTATGCGCTTTTGGCTGATGCCAAATTTGCGTGAGAGATCGCGAATCACATGATGCATATCCCAGTTGCGTTTTGTGAGTTCAAGTATTAGTTGTTTCCCACTATCGCCTTCTTCCCGGTTGGTGATCTCCGTTACAATAAAGTCATCGATCTGCTGCTTTAATGTTCCTCCGATACCTTCGGTGTTTGTGGTGTATATATCGATACCTGTTTGTTTTTCAATTTCAGAAACTTTCATGTGTGATAGTCCCCCAATCATAACAGTTTCAAGTGCCCTGTAATCTTGTCAAGTTCGTCTGACCTTGCAGGTCCTATTCCAAGCACCGTAATTGTGCCGGGTTTAATCTCGGTACGCCCCGCATCAGTGATAAGTGCTGTTGGAAGATCATGTCGTCTTGCCACTTCCTTAAGTTCAAAAAGATCCTGCAATGTCGGAACCCTCAGGACCACTTTTTTCTGACCGCTGTCCTTCCAATCTTCAAGTGTATTCCTTCCTGCCCACTCCGATGCAGATACAGCAGCATGTGCAACCTGTACCGCAAGTTTACCTTTTGAGAGTTTGAGGTCATCGCGTATCACAATACATTGTTTGTATTCAGTCATCTTTATTATTCCTCATAATACCTGCTACAAAATACCACTTCATCTATATATCCCCATAGTCACGTAATCTATTATTTTTTCAGCAGCATTTATTCCCCATGCTTCATATATTCCTGCTCCCGATGGTGTTCCATTGATCTCAAGTATCACTGTATCATCCAGGCCATTTTCTCCTTCGATAATGTCTACGCCCGCAAAGATCGTACCAATTGTTTCTGCAGCACGTATGCATGTTTCTTTTTGCGTCTGAGACAGGATACACCGGGCGGCAGTGCCGCCCTGGCTGAGATTGTTAAGCCATGTCCCATTTGCTGCTGTGCGATATATAGCACCGATCACTTCTCCGTTGATTACAAATACACGGATGTCCCGCCCGGGGTTATCAATGAATTCCTGAATATATAGCATCTCTTTTTCAGTGATGAGTTTATCGATAAGTTGTTCAACTGGTTCGGGGTACGGTTTGTTGTCCGGTTTTAATGCTATGCCATCTTTCACTCTGACAATTCCGATACCTTTGTAGCCAAAGATTGGTTTTATGACCGCATCGCCAAATTCTGCCAATGCATTTAACGCATCTTCGGTGCTCTGGACTGCTCTTGTATCCGGAACCGGTAAGTTTGCATGTGCCAGAAGGCAGGTAGAGTGGTACTTATTTGCGGCGTTTTGGATGGATTGCGGGGTATTTATGACCAGTGTCCCGTTCATTTCTAACTGCCGGAGAATATCGAATCGGAATGAGACCCCTTCAAGTGTGCCTGCGCCTACATCGCGGACAATGACTACATCAAGTTCGGATAAATCTGTGCCGTTTGTGTTGTACAGAACATCATGGTGTATTTTGACATTTGCAGTCTTAAGGTTTATTATAGCAGGGTCGAGTTTTTTTTGTTTTGCTGCGGCTACAAGGGCTCTGGTTGTCCAGTCGTTTTGGTCGGTTATGGCGATTCCTATTCTCATTCTTTGCATTGTAGTTTCCATTTTAATCTATATTTTTTTTGAATGGTTTTGACTTAAGTGAAATAATCCGCGTCAGTGCATCCCGGCATTACTTATTCATATTTTAAACATACAATCTATTTAATAGATTTTATAGAGATTTTTTTGATATATTTCGGAAAGATGTAATATGGCTTAGAAAATTAACCACATAGGATACCTATCTTCCACGGAGTTGTGTGCCTGCTACATCTGCAAGGTGTACGGACACAGATGGGCATTGCTTTTTTATAGTATATAATCTGTAACTTTTCACATCTACGTAGCAAATTATATAAACCTCTTCTCAACATTCATCTAGTTATTGTATCTCACAATCCCCCAATTCAAACCAATCATTACTGTTAAGCACATATTTGAGGACAATAACAACTGGAACACGTTTTGCCTCACTGCAACA
>JAUVKD010000052.1 GCA_030596385.1 Methanosarcinaceae archaeon
GCAAGCATTTACGGCTTCTTCTATGTCTGCAAGTGTTGCTATACCGGTGGAGATGATTACAGGCTTTCCTTTTGATGCTATGTACTTGATGAGAGGTATGTCGGTTATCTCAAAGGAAGCAACCTTATAGGCTGGAACATTCATCTCTTCAAGAAAATCTACGGCTGTTCTGTCAAAGGGAGATGAAAAACACATAAGTCCCAATTCTTCTGCTATCTCTTTGAGTTTTGGTTGCCATTCCCATGGGGTGTATGCTTCCTGATAGAGCTGGTAGAGTGTTTTACCGTCCCATAATGTTCCTTGATCTATCTGGAAATATTCATTATCTGAATCAATTGTTATTGTGTCTGGTGTATAGGTTTGGAGTTTGACAGCATCTGCACCGGATTCTTTTATGGCTTTGATGGTATCAACTGCAAGGTCAAAATTTTGAAGATGGTTTGCGGAGAGTTCTGCGATTATGAAAACTGGATGTTTGTTGCCTGTGCTTTTATTTCCAATTTTTATTTTCATCATTATCTCCTAAAATAATAATTATTATCGCTTTATAGTGCTGTTTTTGGCATTATATTGCGGATTTTATAATCTTTATTGCTTTTATAATTGTTTTTGCATAATAAGGATATAACTCGTTATACACTTCCAAAACGGTTCTGCCTGTAATATTAATAAACTCTTCGATGATTAGTTCTCCCGCATCAATATCTTCCACCATGTAGTGGATTCCGACGCTAGCTTTTGAATTATTATCATCTAACATTCGCTGAATTGGATTTGCGCCTTTATATTTATACAGACATGGGTGAACATTTACACACCCCAATGATGGTATATCAAGAATCTTTTTTGGAACGATTTGTCTTCCATGTACTGAAAAGAGCAAATCTGCTTCTTTGACCGAATCAAGGAATTGTTTTTCATGTATAGAAGGAAAAGTTGGTATTTTTAACTCTTCCGCTAACATTTTAACGTTATTGTCATAAGCAACTGTAGATATTATGTCACAATCAACAGCAAGCAAGCTTAATAGTCCGATACATCCAGCTTGTTGTCCCCCCATAAAAGCGATTTTTAAGTTAATACTCTATCCCCCATGTACTTGCTTTTGCTCGATATGACTATTGATATCTATAAGTTCAGGTTCCCTGCTTAATAATTCAAGGATATCATCCATCAAGAACAACTGCTTTTTTGGGAAGATCCTTTTGTAGACTGCATTTATAAACTCAAAGTCTTCCTTTGTATCCAGAGTCCATCTCAGATGACTTAAATCAATATCACTTGCTACATTAAGCAACTTAAATTTATCCGGATTCTCAATGATGTATGGTGTGACATGTTCTCTTTCATAATCCTTATTTGCTTCATTCCATGCATTTTCAAGGACTTTGAATGAGAACACCTCAGTATCAAGCCCGCGCGGATATGTCCTTGTCAGTGAATTCGAGCAGTAATCACAATCGTTATCTAAAAATTGCTTAATAACACTATCTATCACAACAGGATCAATGAGCGGGCAGTCCGATGTGATCCTGACAACCACATCAGCATTGGTCTGCACAGCAGCCTGGTAATACCTGTCCAGAACATCCTCTTCGCTGCCTCTTGTAGTTACTATCTTATCGTTGTATTCCTTTATTGTATCAACAATAACATCATTTTCTTTTCCATAAGGAACTGCAACAACAATCTCATCAATCAACTTTGAGTGGGACACCCTCTCCAAGTCCCACAGTATCACAGGCTTGCCAAGGATCTCTTTCATTACCTTTCCCGGAAGTCGTGTTGACCCCATTCTTGCCTGTATAATTGCAACAACTTTCATGATCAATATCCAATCCCATTACTTTTTAAGATGATCGATAGCTTGTGAAATAGAAGTGACCACATATTCAACCTGCTGTTCACTCATCCTTGGAAACATCGGCAAAGTAATGATCCGTTTGAACACATCCTCTGTCACAGGAAACTCCTCCGCATCAATACCAAATTTCTCCACATAATAACTGTGCCTGTACACAGGAATGTAATGCAGATTCACACCAATATTGGCATTGCGCATATATTTGAAGAACTCATCCCTGTCAATCGATCCATCCAGCAATATCGTATACAAATGCCAGACATGCCTGACATTGTCCTTTACCTCAGGCAATGTGACAACATCAACATCTCTAAGAATCTCCTGATACCTCAATGCTAGTTCATTCCTCTTGTCAATGAACCAACCCAGTTTCTTCAACTGTGATATCCCCAGCGCCGCTTGAAAATCAGTAATCCTGTAATTCCGCCCAAGATACTTCATATCATACGCCCATGATGCATCTGGACCGTACCTGTTCTGCGCATCCTTGTCAATTCCATGACTTCTAAGAAGTGACAGACGCTCATACAGTCCCTCATCATTCGTAACAACAGCCCCGCCTTCCCCAGTCGTGATATGCTTCACAGGATGGAAACTGAATATCGTAAGGTCTGCAAAATTCCCTATCTTTATGCCATCATATTCCGCTCCTATCGCATGGCAGGCATCTTCAATCAGGTATAGATCAAACTCATCTGCAATCTCTCGAATTGCTTTGATATCACACGGCTGCCCGGCATAATCTACATAGATGATCGCCTTCGTATCCTCTGTGATCTTTCGCCTGATATCCTCAGGGTCTATATTGAACGTATCACCACAGATATCTGCAAACACAGGTTTCAGACCATTATAGATGATGGCATTGGATGTCGCAACGAATGTAAAAGGAGTGGTAATGATATTGCTACCTTCTGGTAGATTAAGTGACTGGACCGCTATATCCAGTGCACTTGTGCCGCTATTGACAGCCACACAATAATTGCACCCAACATATGCACACAACGCATCTTCGAATTCCTTGATTTTCGGACCTGTTGTGATCCAATCGCTTTTCAAAACGGATACAACTTCATTAATATCATCCTCGTCAATCCACTGCGTGCCGTAGGGTATAAAATCCATGATAATCACTGACAATTTCCGTTCATCATCCAGATTCTAAATTTTTCAATTCCCTTTTTAAGAGATGTTTTTGGCTCCCAATCAAGCAGTTTCTTAGCCTTGGAATAATCACACATAAGTTTTGGTATCTCACTCTGGGGATGGATATGCTTAACATGCTTGATTCGCAGTGGGTCATTACATATCATAGCTGCAAGGTCATTTATATTTATATCCTCACCAAGTCCTGCATTTAATATTTCACCATTCACTGCATCAGAATAGGCCGCCTGCACAACAAACTCTGCACAGTCCTCAACATACATAAGATCACGAGTTTGCGTTCCGTCACCGTAGATATTCATCACGTCACCGCTCAGCTCGCTCTGTACGAATATGGAGACCACGCCGCCTTCCCCGGTTGACTTCTGATAAGGTCCGTATGTATTGAACGGACGCACTATCACAGTAGGCAGGCCGTATGCATGGAAGTATGATTGTACTATGTTCTCTCCAGCGAGCTTTGCACCTGCATAAGGAGATGCGGCTTTTGTTGGGTGGGTCTCTGATATCGCGCCGTCCGTGGATGCAGTATCATAGACCATGCATGTGCTCATGAATACGAACTTGGTGTTGGTTTTCTTTGCTTCCTCAAGGACATTGAACGTGCCCACAACATCATTCTCGAACGTTTTTCGGGGGTGGTCGATGCTGTCCTGTACTATGATGCTGGCTGCCAGATGGATGCAAATATCAAAGTTGTTCTCGAATAATTTGGACAATAATGCAGTATCTTTGATATCGCCAATCGTTACATCGAGATTGAGGGTATCCCCGAATTCGTCAAGATTCTCGGCGCGTCCGTTTGACAGGTCATCCAGGACCCACACGCGATTATCGTCATCAAGCAATCGCTTGACCACCCATCTTCCTATGAATCCAGAACCACCTGTTACCAATACATCCATTTTAATACACCATTGAATTATATTAATATTATACTAATCCATCACTTTTAAGGATTGTCCTGATCTCATCCTTGGTCAGTGGCACCACATCCTTTGAGACATAGTCCATCGACCGAATTGGGGTGGCATCGTATGCAGAACCGTCATATTTCGATAGACCGTCCATGATCAGCGGTGCTATGATGAACATATCTTCTCGCTCCAGTGAACGTGTAGCTTCGTCCTCTGTCATCAGTTCCTCATACATCTTCTCGCCGGGAATCGTTCCGATGATCTTAATCTCAATATCTTCTGTCTTGTAGCCATACTGAGGTGCGAGTTCTTCTATTAACACCTCAGCCAGATCCATAATGTTGACCGTGGGCATCTTGAATATGAATACTTCTCCACCCTGCGCCAACTCTGCAGACCGAAACACAAGTTCCACAGCCTGGGACATTGACATCATGAACCGCGTCATTCCCTGATCCGTGACCGTCACAGGACCTCCAGATTTTATCTGCTGTCTGAACAACGGGATCACGGACCCTCTGGACCCCATCACATTTCCGAATCTTACGCTGGAAAAAGTGCATTTCCGCTTCCCTTTATAGTAATTGGCAGCGGTCATCAGCCTCTCTGCCAGAAGTTTTGTTGCGCCCATGGTGTTGGATGGGTTGACTGCCTTGTCGCTGCTTGTGAATATGATCTTCTCCACATTGTTGACAATGGCAGCATCGATTACGTTCTGTATTCCGAGGATATTCGTTTTCACTGCCTCGAACGGGTTGTACTCGCATGCCATCACATGCTTTAATGCTGCGGTGTGGAAAATGATGTCAATATCCTCTGTAGCATGAATCAACCTCTCTCTGTCGCGGACGTCGCCGAGCAGGAAACGGACAGTGTCTTCATGTTCTTTCAACTCGTGGTGGAACTCAAACTGCTCGGTCTCGTCCACATCGAATATACGCAGTACTTCAGGATCATGCTTAAGGATCTCTTGCACAAGTTCGCACCCGAGGGAGCCTGTGCCGCCGGTTATGAGGATTTTTTTATTTTGCAGGAAATTGTATTCCATTTTAAATATCACCATTATTTTTGTCAATTCGATTGAATTTACTTCTCATTGAGGTAAATTAAAACTAAATATTACACAAAATATGCAATATTAATATATCCTCTTTACTTATTACATAGTACTCATCATGATGCGTATTTATGCCTTTTGTATCTCCTCATCATAACCAATCTGGCTATGTTAACTTCATTTGCATTACTATTCCCTTTAACTCGTCTCCAATTTTTCTATCAAATTTCAACACCAAAATTACGTATACTAATCCACCCAGAACAACTGGAACAAGCGTCAACCACACATTAGACAGCGGTATGAAAAGACGATACATGCCCACAACAATTGACATCACAATGGATGCTTTTACAATATTCAGTAAACTATTATACTCCATTCGTATTGTCATTGTTGATGATAATACCTGCCGGGCTAAAATCGCATTTATCACCATGGTCAAAAGAGTTGCAAGTGCAGCTCCTGAAATGCCCATCAATGGAATCAATGTTAAATTCAGTATTATATTGGCGGAAGCTGCTGCAACTGTCACTTTGAATGCCTCTTTTACGCGGTCTAATGCGCTTAAATATGCTCCAAAAAAATATACAAATATGTTTACTATCTGCACACTCAATAGAATCACAAGAGTGCCATACCCTTTTGCAAAATCAGATCCATAGAAAAAATACAATAGTTTATCTCCTAACAAGAGTCCGCCAGCGAAAACTGGCACGGCAAATATCAGTGAATATGTAAATGCCCGGGAGAGTGACTCTTCTATATGTCTAGTGTCACCAATTTTCCCCCATCGACTGATCTTTGGCCACAGTGTTGCCTGAATGGCAACTGTTGTAATCACCGCTACTGAAGTAAATTGGAATACAACGCGATACACTCCTATCTCTGCATTATTTAGAAAATAACCAATCATAACTGTATCTGCATAAGAGTAGATCATAGCGCCGCTTGAAGTTAAAAATATCCAAAACGAAAAAGTGAACAGGCTTTTAATATGTCTCAATTCAAAAGATACAAAACGTAAATCAAAAAAGCGCAGTTCTATGATGGTGAAAACAACCAATCCGGCAACGAACCCACCCGCCAGGCCCGCAACACCAAATCCATAAAAAACTGCGACTACTTGAACAAGAATACGTGTAACATTATTAATAAATCCACATGTGTTATGTATTCCCATTTTCCCACGACCAGCTACCCCACTTGAAACAGCGCCAGCAAAAACCGACATGATCAACGCTAATAAAAGCCAGTTGAACGTACCTGCACTATTAAAATCTACAAAATAGCTGCGAAAGGTAATCAGGGATAGTACAACTACGATTACAAATAAAGAACGCAATACAAAGAATGCACTGAAATAAGCGTCAGTTTCTTCCCCTTCACTGATACGCTTAATTGCTGCTACTCCAAATCCCCCATCAGTTATCATGTTAATGATCCCAAAGTATGCCATAAAAAGGAAATAGC
>JAUVKD010000208.1 GCA_030596385.1 Methanosarcinaceae archaeon
AAGTATCTGCCCGTATTTATCCTGAAGTATGCGTGTGTGGGCACCGTGTAGAACGCCTTCCTCTCCCACACACAGTGATGCAGAATGGAGCGCAGCATATTCAGTAGTAGCCATACCGCTACCGCCGGCTTCGACCGCAAACAATTTCACATCACGCTCTTTAATAAAAGGGTAGAATATTCCCATGGCATTGCTCCCACCGCCTGCACATGCAACAATAGAATCCGGATATCGCCCCTCTTTTTCCATAATCTGTTCTTGTACCTCATTTCCGATAACGCTCTGGAAATCCCGTACTATCATTGGATACGGATGCGGACCTACAACAGAACCTATCAGATAGTGTGTGTTCCCGACGTTAGTTACCCAGTCGCGAAGCGCTTCATTAATTGCATCCTTGAGCGTCTTTGAACCGGATTTCACAACATTGACTTTTGTACCCATAAGTTCCATGCGATACACATTCATACGCTGTCGTTCAATATCCTTTGCACCCATATACACAACTGTATCAAATCCAAGATTTGCACCTGTCATCGCAGTTGCCGTCCCATGCTGACCTGCGCCCGTTTCAGCGACAATTCGCGTCTTGCCCATATACTTTGCAAGAAGTCCCTGCCCGATTGTGTTATTCAACTTATGTGCGCCACCGTGTACGAGATCCTCACGTTTGAGGTATATGCGAATTCCATATTTTTTACTAAGGTTCTTTGCAAAATATAGCGGCGTCTTCCTACCTGCAAAATCACGTGAATAATAATCAAGTTCTTTTAAGAACCTGGAGTCGTTTTTATATCGATCATAGCCCTCTTCAAGTTCTGCAAGGGCTGGCATTAGTATTTCAGGTACAAACTGCCCCCCGTATTTTCCGTACAAGGATTTTGTCATTATCTGCTCCGATTATATTTATATTCACATTAATATTTATATCAAATTGATGCCAAATATGTAATTTTTATTTATGGGTTAATTGACGCATAGTACATAATTGATTTGTGCGCCATTGTTATTTGCATCATGGATATTGTGGAATAATGACCCACGCAATAATGTACCCTATAATCCCACTGCCACCGGCAAGTGTGAACAATATCCACAAGAGCCTGATAAGTGTCGGGTCTGTGTCGAAATATTCTGCTAAGCCGCCGCACACTCCTGCGATCATGCAATTATCTCTTGATCTGTATAATCGTTTATTCATAAGAGGCAATCCACCATTTCCTTTGTTTTGATGTATACATCACTGTTCTTAATAATTGCGGTTCCAATGAGAATCGCATCCGCGCCTGCAAAAATGACGCGTTTTATATCATCCATACTATAAACGCCACTTTCACTTATGATCATATGCCGGATTCCATTGTTTTTATCGAAATCTCTGATAAGTGGTGCCAGGCGTTCAGTGGTTTGCAGGTTGACTTCAAGCGTACCCAGATCCCTGTTATTAATGCCGATTATTTGTGCATCAGTATTTAATGCATTATTTAGTTCATCCTCATTGTGAACTTCAACAAGCGGTTCAAATCCCTTTGACTTCGCAAGGAGCACAAACGATTCCAGTCTTTCCCCGAGTGCACCCGCAATTAAAAGTATGAGATCGCTCTTTGCTTCATCCATCTGCCGTTCATTGATTATGAAATCTTTCCGAAGCACCGGGATGGATACAAAATTCCTGGCAGATATTAGATTTTCGATCGACCCGTTGAAAAAATCAGGTTCGGTCAGGACAGAGATCGCAATAGCCCCACCACGCTCCATCTCTTTTGCAATAATTGCAGCATCATCCGGTTTTATTTCACGGAATGTTGCACTTGGGGATGCAGGTTTTACCTCTGCGATTATTGGAACTTTTCCTTCTTGTTTTACAAGTTCAATTGCAGATATGATATCTCGCTTTTTTTGAATTGTATTTTGTGATATATTACTGATGGCGAAATCTGGCGCATTTATCTCAAGCGCAGCAACTCTAATTTCGGTTGCTTTAAGTATGTCTTCTATTACGCGATGCATAAAACCTCATTGCATATATATGTACATTTGTGTATAACATAGTGCATTTAATATATAGGTTACGGGTAAAGGTACTATGTTCTATGATAGCACTCATACATTTTACTTTTTTGGCTGTTAACTTTCTTTTATAAATAATAATACGAGTATAATTTACATTCAAATTCACTTTTTACGATCAAGCCAACCGATCCTTACAAGTACTGATCCTTGTGCGAAATATTAATATCACATCACCCAGATTGAACCAATTATGATTTTGCAGGAAATACTTGACACAGAAGATGAACTATATCTGGTAGAGTCCAGCTATTATTCTCAAAAAACCATTGTAAATACGATATTGTATTTCAAGGAAATTCTGGATGTTGTTGATGACTACAATTTGAAAGTCATCCAGATCACTGATGGTACAAAAACAACAGGGTTAGCCATATTCAATGAAAAGACTGAAAATGTTCCGTTTGATTTTTGGTCAATATTCACATCTTCAATAGCAAACCGATCTATAGAGGAGTTCGAATCACTTGCGGATTTTATATTAGACATCAACAAACCTGTGCGGGTAGTGGAAGTTACAGGTGATGTGATGCATGAGGCATTGATCGAATATTATTCTCTTTTGTTGGTAAACCGTGAAACATGCCTTGATTGCACAATGCCCCTTGAGTCATATGAACGGGTATATACAAAGGACAGGTTAGATCGCCTGTCAGGATTATTGAAAAAACTTGCACAGGATGGTGCCCATATTGATGGTGATGTGCTGGAAATCTGCTGTGGCAATGGTATGTCAACG
>JAUVKD010000118.1 GCA_030596385.1 Methanosarcinaceae archaeon
GATTTGACAATACGCACAGGATCGGTCTTTATACGTGAAATGATCTCAAAAGACTTTGAGTATAACGTATCACCTGCAAGAATGGCACAGGCTTCACTCCATTCCACATGGACTGAAGGCATGCCACGTCGGATTCCATCCTTATCCATTATGTCATCATGAATCAATGTAAAATTATGAACAAGTTCTATAGCAACAGCTGCCGGAAGCACCGCATTGATATTTGAACCGACGGCCTCAGCCGCAAGGATCACAGTAGCCGGACGTAGCCTTTTGCCGCCGGCATCAGGTAAATATCGTGATGCCCGGTAAAGTTCTACCGGTTCTGTGATGGGAAGCATCTTCCCTATAGCCTCATCGACATAGACACTTCGTTTTCTAATTTCATCAATTACATTCATGTTTAATCAAAATTGGATAATAATATTTCGGTATTATTCTTCGATGTATAATTCTTCACCATTTCTAAGAAGATGCAATGTATCACCCAATTCATATCCGGCATCTTCTGCCATCTCTATATATGAACTGTGCATCATGATATGTCCATGTGCAGGAATAACGTGCTCAGGATTGATCAATCTTAATAGTTCCCAGTGGTCTTCACGGTATGCGTGACCGGAAACATGTACACCGTCATATATCCTTGCTCCACGCATTCGAAGTTTAGTTTCCAGAGCATAGCGATTCGCCTTTGTCATTGGACTTGGGATTACGTTTGCAGAGAATATAACACGGTCACCGGACTCAATTTCATACGCAGTTTCACCTTTTGCGATCCTACCTAGTATTGCACCAGGTTCTCCCTGATGACCTGTAACAATTGGCAGGTATTTCTCCTTACCTTCTTTCATTATCTTTTTAAACGCCTTATCAATGTCCTTGCGCTTCCCATAAACTTCGATATTCTCCGGCAATTTAATGTACCCGAGTTTACTGGCAGTCATTACATATTTTTCCATTGAACGTCCCATCAAAACAGGTATACGCTCCATCTCTTTTGCTGCACTGATTATCGAATTGATACGTGCAATATGTGATGCAAAAGTAGTAATGATCATGCCTACATCCGATTCTTCGGTGCCAAGAAGTACATCAAATACCATATCATGCGCAATTCTCTCAGACGGTGTCTTTCCTGCAAGACCCGAATTGGTACTTTCTGTGATCATTGCAATTACGCCTTCCTGACCTAACTTCCTTAAACGATCAAAGTCCGGTGCTTCACCAAGTGTAGGCGTACGGTCAAGCTTGAAATCACATGCATACAAAATTGCACCTGCTGGTGTGTGTATCGCGGCAAAGACCGAATCAACTATACTGTGCTGTACCCTGATAAATTCAATAGACACATCCTCTGTGACCTGATAGGTTCCACCTGCTTTAAGTGTGATTATCTTATTCTTTACACCGAACTTGCGCTCAGAATCGATCTGCTGTTTTATAAGAGCAGCTGTATATGGAGTACCCAGAATCGGAGCTGTATACCTGTGCGCCAGTTTTGGTATTGCACCAATATGATCAAGGTGTCCATGTGTACACACAATTGCGCGTACAGTTCCATCGATCTGTTTCATGATAGTATCATCAGGTATCGCACCCATCTCTATCAATTCAAGAGAATGCATCCTGTCAATCTCAACATCTTCGTGTATTTGTACACGGTCTAACCTGAGACCCATATCAATAATGATAATATCCTCGTCAACTCTTATAGCAGTCATGTTGCGTCCCATTTCATTATATCCGCCGACTGCAATTATTCCAATTTCCGTCATAAATTAACCTCTTTATTAATTTTTAATTGTATGTGTATTTCAATGTATAGTTGCGATTCTAAATCGGATTCAAATATCCATTTAGATTCTAATAACTTTTCGAGATTGTTTAATTCTAAATTATTATTAAACAAATAACTGGTATTTTTGTGATTTTGTGGTTGTGATTACTTTTGTGATGAATTGATAGACTCATGCTAAGTTTGAACGCACAGCAAGTTCCCTTACATCAAATCCGCGCTGTGTCAGGTATTCAAGTGTCCAGCCGGTTATAACAGCCGGAGTTGTGTGCAACCTATCGATATTATCACATGCACAAAGGAACATTGTTACTTTCAATTCATTCAACATACTTGTCAAAACGTTGACTACCTCATCTTTACTTTTCATTGCAGGCACAACGAACGGCAGTGCTGCACTTGCAATATTTGCTCCGACAGCAATCGATTTTGCAATATCAAGACCTGTTCTTACCCCACCAGTTGCAATAACCGGAAGTGATGCACTGCACTCAACAATGCTTGCTACAGTAGGAATCCCAAAGTCCCAGAACAACTCTCCGAGAAGTTGTGATAATATGTCATTTCGAGCACTGGCGCGATATACTTCAACACCTGACCAGCTTGTGCCCCCGACACCGCCAACATCAATTGCAGATACACCAGCCTTTTTTAAGAGCCGAGCATCCTCATTCGATATTCCGGCACCTGTTTCTTTTACAATAACAGGTGTTTTAATGGAACATATTTCTTTAATTGCATCAAGTATGCCCGATGCATCACGATCCCCTTCCGGCTGGACAGCCTCCTGAAGATAATTCAGGTGCACTGCCATTGCATCGGCATCGATCATATCTATCATTTTCTCAATGCCTTCAATACCATATTCCCTGATCTGTGCGGCACCAACATTACCATAGATAAATGCAGTTGGTGCCTCATCACGAACAACCCTGAATGAATCTTCCTGTTTCAAATCCTCGATAGCTGCTCTTTGGCTTCCGACGCCCATACCAATACCAACCTCTTCGACCGCCTTTGCAAGTTTTGCGTTTATGGCCATGGTATCGGGATGTCCGCCAGTGATGGATGCGATTATAAACGGCGCATTTAGGTGTTTACCCATAAGATCAACAGATAAGTCTATTGCATCCATTCTGACTTCCGGCATAGCACAGTGCACCAGAATAACATCATCGAAACCTGCACTTACTTTTCTGGACTCTACCTTACTTGTTGCACATAGATCCAAATGCTCTATTTTTCTCTGGGATGTGGTCATATAATCGAACCTTCTTAATATGATTATTCATAATTTCAATTTCATAGTTCCAAACTCAAATTCTATATTTATAATTGTCACTTTGTTATCATGGTTCCAATATTCGCTCCATCTAAAAACCTTGAGATATTCCCTATCTTTCCCGCATTGAATATATACGAATTAATACCTGATATTTCACAAAGTTGTAACAATTCAACAACTTTTCCAAACATCCCACCAGTAACGTCAGTACTTTCCGAGCCCCCTATATATTGTTTAATATCCTTGAAATTCAAGGATGTGATCGTTTGTATTGTGTCACCTTCATCATTCAGGACACCATCTTTGGCACTTCCGATTCCGATTCTTGCACCGCCCAGTTGTACCGCAAGATAAGGAACTATCTGATCGCCTGATAGAATTGATGTACCGAGTTTTGTATCCATCACCACATCACCGTGCAGCACAGGTACAAACCCATTGCCAAGCATAAGATGAATGTTCTTTAGAAACATCTGCGCAATCCTGCCATTTTCGGATATAGTATTGCTCATCGGGTGTATTCCAATAGCATTAACTCCTGCATTCGCCAGAGATTCCACGACAATGTAGTTGAGTATTTTTACTGATTCATGAGTGATAAGGGCACCTTTAGCATCGAACTTTTCAGTAAGCTCGTACTTTTTTGCCTGCGGGTGTCCGAATGAACCGGCACCGTGAACAATTATCAACTTGCCATGGTGTTTTGATATCTCGCCTGCAATTCGCTTGATCTCATCATAATTTGCAATGCCATTGTCTGCATCCTTATCGGTGATAATACTGCCGCCGATCTTTAGTATTGTAATATCACATAATGTACCCATTAATTAGACTCCACCATAATTCCATGTTCTGTTGCATTTGTGATAATTGAACTTCCGCCTGCCGCATTAATTGCATAAGCGACATTATCTACCTGCATCCTGTCTACAAATGCCACTATACAACCTCCACCACCAGCACCTGTAATTTTCGCGCCAAATGCTCCACTGTTGCGTGCTGCATAGACAAGTGATGATAGTTCAATACTGCTAACGCCAACTGAGTCAAGCAGTCCGTGATTGATATTCATCAAATTTCCTATTGATGCATAATCGCTGTTAATAACAAGTTCTTCACCAATTTTTGATATACTGCCTATTACAGATAGAACAGGACCTATGATCTGTGGATAACTATTCTGCAGTTTCGCGACATTTGCAACAAGTTCTTTTGTAGAAGATAGCATGTTTGTGTTGCCAATCACAATTTCACAGTCGATACGTTTCAACTTCTTTTTCTGCGGGATTAGAACCACGCCGCCCATTGTGCTGACATAAGTATCAGTAGGACTTGCAGCACCTTGGATCTGTACCTCCACTTCATGCCCGAGTTTTGCGATCTCTTCTAGAGTCATCTTACAGTTAAATAGTGTATTCAGTGCCGCAATGGTTGCAACCGTTACAGCAGCCGATGATCCGACACCTGATCCGACAGGAATATCGGAATTTATCTTGATGCTCACACCTTTAATTGGTATGAATTCCCTCATGCGCTCAATCACTGCCGAAACATAAGGGTGTATCTCAAAATCAATGCCTGTCTTTCCAAGAACCGATTCGATATTTACGGTTTCATCAATTTTGACCTGCACACGGGTTCGAAGGTCTACTGCACAGCATATGGCATTTTCACCATAGACCACCGCATGTTCACCAAATAGGTATATCTTCCCTGGTGCAGAACAAGTTATCATTAACAATTACTCCTTTGTGAATTGCCTGTTAAAAATA
>JAUVKD010000095.1 GCA_030596385.1 Methanosarcinaceae archaeon
ATAGTAACCACAAAGCCGTCCGTAAGGACAAACTCCGGTTCGTCAAAGCCGACATCACGGCAGCGCTTGATCATATCACCTGTTCCGGTGCCCATACTCTTTGTAGTCCGCATATGTTTTCAGCGCTTCTATAATGACTAAACTCCTTCCATATCGTCATCGACCTCCATTATGTTTTCTTCAATAACTCGCTGTTCTCGGACGAGTTCGGCCCGCAGTTCCTCTTCACTGGGCAGCAAAAGTTTGTATTTGGTTGCAAAAAGCTGTTCGTTGCCATGCAAAACTGAATAACGAACGATGGACTTGTCCTTCTGAGCGCACAAGATAATACCAACGGTGGGATTGTCTTCTGGCCCCCGTCGCAAGTCGTCATACATCCGCACATACATGTCCATCTGGCCGATATCCTGATGTGCGAGTTCGGTAGTTTTTAGATCAAATATGACAAAACACTTGAGCATGTAGTTGTAGAAAACAAGATCAATGTAGAAATCTTTTGATTCAGTGCTGATGCGCTGCTGGCGGGCGACAAAAGCAAAACCCTTGCCAAGTTCAAGCAGAAAAGCCTGGAGATTTTCGATAAGAGCGTCTTCAAGCCTGGATTCAAGAATCTTTCCTGTGTTTGGGATGCCAAGGAATTCAAGCATCACAGGATCGCGGACAAATTCTCGGGGTGTGAGCTCAAGTGCGGTAATATTTGCGTTTGCTTCCTCCCGCACATATTGACGATCATGGCTGGCAAGCAGCCGCTCATAATAGAGAGTGCCAATTTGCCTATCCAGAGCACGGGTGCCCCAGTTCTGATTGGCGGCCTCATTCATATACCACATGCGTGCAGCAGTTTCATCAACTCTAAGAAGAGAACGATAGTGAGTCCAGCTCAATTCGGAACGCAGTGCGTTCCAATTTGGGAAATTTGTATAAAACGCTCGCATGTGCCGCAGATTACGATCATCGAAACCTTTGCCAAACTCGGCTGTAAGGTTTTTAGCCAAAGAGAGGAGCAAGCTTCGACCATAAGCAGCACGAGGGGCTCCGCCTTGCTCAAACTCGACAATGTGTTGTCCGATGGTCCAACAGGTTTGAACATGCACAACATCCACCGCGTGCAGGACTTGCTGACGGGCGGTTTTAATCACTTCGCTAAGACTTGCAAGAAGGTCATCAATATCATGAATATCAGTATGTAACAGATTGGATGGATCCTGCAAAGGACTAATCGCAGAGTTGACTTTAGGACTGGAAATAGCTGTGGATTTTTTCTTCATGAATATACATCTCCCATCATTTCACCCATAAGTTGTTTTTAATTGAACTTCACGCTGTTTTTAATAGATTCCTTCTCTACTTCAACCATGAACTTATTGATATCAGTATATGCACTAATTATACAACCATCTACATATGTTCAGTGTATTGATCAGTTTAACTTCTTGATTATTGGAAGGATATATCCTGAACTTGTATGTTTTGATCATGTACTCTCAGCCACTTCTATTTTACCAGATACTAATAGGACTTATTACTACATATACCAGAGCCAAGCGGAGTGAAAGTAATATTTGAGAATGGGTTATTTTAAATGATATATTTTGGTTTTGATGAATGTCATAGGTATGTTAGGGATTGACGTATTCATCACCCACCTGCTGCTATGCAGCAAGGAAGGAGTCTTCTGCTTCATTCAGATAAAGTGTAGACTAAAAACCCTTACAAATCCCAATCTCGAAACATTGATATGCATACAAACCCGTACTAAATTGTGAAAAACATGTCAGCAGGAAAATGGGATGAAAAATTCAAGGTTTTTTTAAAAAAATACTATTGGGATGAGATACTTCAACTTGCAAATGAGTATCCTGACCAACGAAGCTTAATTGTTGATTTTTCAGATCTTGAAATATTTGACCGTAAACTTGCAGATGAATTGCTTGAAAATCCCGATGATGTAATACCTTCTGCAAAGCAGGCACTTCAGCAAATTGATCTTCCGATTGAAGCATCGCTTGATGATGCATCAGTTCAGTTCATAAAAATTCCAAATAAAATCCCAATAAGAGATCTTCGAAGCGCACATCTTTTAAAATTTATCGCAATTGAAGGAATGGTTCGCAAAGCTACGGATGTACGACCAAAGATTCTGATAGCTGCATTCAAATGTTTAAGATGTGAAAACATCACGTACATACCGCAAGCAGGAATGAAATTCATTGAACCATACGAATGTGAAAACGAAACATGCGGTAAAAAAGGTCCGTTCGATGTATTGGTGAAGGAATCCACGCAAATTGATGCTCAAAGACTTCAGGTCCAGGAATCACCTGAAAACCTAAAAGGCGGATCACAACCACAGAGTCTTGATATGGATGTTGAAGGTGTTCTTGTGGGCCATGCAACGCCCGGTACAAGAGTAATTGTGAACGGAACACTGCGCTCGATCCTACGAACAACACGAGAAGGTAAATCGCCATTCTACGACATATTTCTTCATGCGAATTCAATCGAATATATTGATACCGAATTCAATGAACTTGAAATTACACCCGAAGAAGAAGAAGAGATTATCAAACTCAGCCGAGATCCTGAAATTTACACTCATATCATTAAATCAATAGCACCATCGATCTATGGATACGAAGATATCAAGGAAGCACTTGCACTTCAACTGTTTTCCGGAGTTGCAAAACATCTTCCGGACGGGTCAAGAATACGCGGGGATATCCACATATTGCTCGTAGGTGATCCAGGTATTGCAAAAAGCCAGTTGTTACGTTACATGGTGAAACTTGCACCGCGTGGTGTATTTGCGTCAGGAAAGAGTGCATCTTCAAGTGGTTTAACTGCTACAGCAGTAAAAGATGATTTTGGAGATGGCAGGTGGACACTTGAAGCAGGTGCACTTGTCATGGCAGATATGGGCATTGCTGCTGTTGACGAAATGGATAAAATGCGTAAGGAGGACAAAAGTTCACTTCACGAAGCTATGGAACAACAAACCATAAGTGTTGCAAAAGCCGGAATCCTGGCTACTTTAAGATCACGATGTGCATTGCTTGGTGCTGCAAATCCCAAATACGGACGATTTGACCGCTACGAAGGAATTGCACAGCAGATCAATATGGAACCTGCACTCATGTCCAGATTCGACTTAATCTTTGTACTATTGGATACCCCCGATAAAGAGCGAGATCTAAAAATTGCCGAACATATCGTAAAAGCGCACCATGCAGGAGAAATGTCAGAGCAAAGAATGCTGATCCCGGGCACAACGATCACACAGGAAGATGTTGATTTAAAAATGCAGGTCGTAATGCCACAGATTGAGCCTGAGATCATGAAAAAATATATCGCATACGCCAAAAAGAATGTAGTTCCGGTACTTGAAGAAGATGCACGTAAATATCTAATTGATTTTTATATGAATTTGCGTATACAAGGTGAAGGAAAAGATGCTCCTGTACCTGTAACTGCACGACAGCTTGAAGCCCTTGTCCGAATTGCAGAAGCAAGTGCACGTATCAGGCTCAGTAATGTTGCCACACTTGAAGATGCAAAACGAACAACCAGAATCACTCTTTCATGCCTGAAACAAGTTGGAGTAGACCCTGACACAGGGGCTTTTGATGTTGATGTACTTACATCTGGCACAAGCAAAAGCCAACGTGCCAAGATCAAGATCATAAAAGATGTGATTCGTAATGTCGCTAGCCGTCATTCCGGTGGTAAAGCACCGCTTGAAGAGGTTTATATTGAAGCCGAAGCTGAGCAGATCGATCGGGAACATGCGGAAAAATTAATTGAAAAAATGAGGCGGACAGGTGACCTGTTAATGCCTGATGAAAATCATATAAGAATTGTTTTGTGATTTTTATTTTTTAAAAAGTATATTAGTACTATATCGCTACTAAGGAATGAATTTGATGAATTTTAGATCGAAAATGATTGTTTTAACAATCTTGATGATTGTTGTATCGTTATTTATAATGCCGGCATGTGCTGAAGCCAAAAAAATCACTGTGGGGCATGGTGGATTGGCTGATTATGAAAGTATCAATAAAGCCCAATTTCAGGCAAATAACGGGGATACAATAGTTGTATCCAGTGGAACATATCATGAAAAGATAGAAATTCAAAGAAACGTGAAACTCATTGCAAAATCCAAAAACCCGGAAGATACAATCCTCCAATCTACTGAAATTGATGGACCTACTATTCTAATATGGGCACATGCAACCAATGTAACCATTGAAGGATTTACAATTCGGGGATATGTCGATGATTCCGGAAAACAGTCGTTTACTGGAATATCTGTAACAACTGGTTCCAATATTATTCGTAATAATATTATTGAAAACTATCGTTATGGTGGTATCCATTCATGCAGTGGAAACACGATTTATGGTAATACAATTTCAAACAATGGATATGGGATTAAAGGAGGATTAAGTAATAGCCTGATATATAATAATTTAATCACAAATAATCAGTATGGTATGAAATTCTATGACATGTCGTATAGTACAATTAAATCAAACCGTTTCATTGACAACGAAAAATTCGATATATTATTTAATGGCGGCAAAGGAAACTGGATCTATAACAACATTTTTACTAATGTAAATAACGAAAATGCCGCTGAAAGAACGAATTTTTGGAACGTAACCAAGAGAAAAGGAACCAATATAATCGGAGGAGATTATCTTGGTGGAAATTACTGGGCAGGCTCAAACGAGACCGGTTTTAGCCAAACGTGTGAAGATGTAAACTATGATGGTTTCGCGGATGAGAAATACAGATTAAATTTCATGTCGTTCGACTACCTTCCACTTGTGGCACTAGACGAAGATGATGTTTCGTCCATATTGTCGGAAGATGAAGACAAGGGTTCTTTAAAAAATCTGTTTGCGTCTTTGCTTAACGCATTGAGTAAACTCTTTAGTTGATTTATCTGAGTGAACTGCCGATATGATGACCACAAAAAAAGAATCCACGACCGATATGAGTTTAGATGCCGAACAGACTCAGGCCATCCAAAACCTTGACGGACCAATGCTCATCCTTGCATCTGCAGGCACAGGCAAAACCAGAACACTGATGGCAAAAGTCGCAGCATTGCTCGACAGATCTGTACCTACCAATGAGATCATGCTTGTTACCTTCACAAACAAGGCAGCAAACGAAATGAAATCACGTCTCATTGCCATGGGACATGATATCCGTGATATGTGGGTCGGAACATTTCACAACATATGCAATCGCATCCTTCGGGAAAACTATTCTAAAATACCGGGTCTCAA
>JAUVKD010000129.1 GCA_030596385.1 Methanosarcinaceae archaeon
AAGCCACATTACAATGAGAATTAAGATTACATAGAGTAGATATCCCATATTATGCCTCCAAATTATGAAGTTTATTTAATTAAATTTAATCGAACTTATTTTTATGAAATATAAATCTGATGTTATTTGCCATGAATTATTGATTGTGACAAAATTGTATTGATTGAACACATATTTTGAAGGACGAGCATGAATCCACCATCTTGCAAATAACCATCCCCGTACTAAATTGTACAAGGTCTTCATCATACTTAAGCAAAACGATTTCTTGCTTTAAATTCTGAAGTGGTTACCAACCCTTACCCAAATCCCTTAATGTAGGGCTTTGTGTACAAAGTACATCCTGTGTATAAAGTCAGGAATCTGTGTATAAAGTCGAGACATCATTCGATTTTATACGCCGAATAATTATTATTTGCTTTCTCGATTACAACAAGAAAACGATGCATATCCAATTCACCATTTTCAACTACGCCAGTTTACTTTGGACCTTCTTGTAGAACCCGCTGATCGTTGTCCTCACAAAACGTGCGGGCTTTTCTGCCTTTGTTAACGTAATCACATCATGCTCAACAATAGTATAATTGTGCTGTCCGTCAATAACAATAACCGCCTCTTTTTCAGGACTTGTCAATTCGACCCTTATAGTACTATCTGCAGGAACGACCCAGGGTCGTGAAGACAACCTGAACGGTGCAAGAGGCACGATCAGCGCAGCATCCACGCGCGGGTCAATAATTGGTCCGCCTGCGCTCATTGCATAGGCGGTTGAACCTGTAGGAGTTGCAAAAACCACACCATCCGCGCGCAATTCATCAAGTTCACAATCATCAACACTAATTTTGTATGTAAGTATTTTTGCAGGACTGGCTGTAATGACCGCTACTTCATTTGTAGCAGACGGGAGCGTTTCACCATTTAATGAAACCGCCAATCTTGCCCGCTTACCATACTTAAAACCAGTCAACACAGTTTCGATGGAAGCGATGGCATTTTCTGGATTTACATCTACCAAAAAACCAAGCTTACCCATATTTATTCCAAGTATCGGAAGAGGATCATCCATTTTTGATATGTTACGAAGTACCGTACCATCCCCGCCAACTGAAATAATGAGTTCAATACCTTCATCCCGCATTTGATCAACAGGTACTATGTCATAACCTTCAACATTCAGTGACCCGGCAGTCGATGGCGCGAGAATTATATCGACCCTGGACCCGAATTTATCCAGGATCGTTTTTACCATTTCAAGAGCATCCGCATGGTCACATCTTGATACAATGCCAATTTTTTTAATCATCAAATTACCCCCTTGCAACCAATTTTAAAATATCCATATGGGAATGTCCATTAGATGCAATCATAGCCACATGGTTCATAAGACCATCCGGCAGTTTAAGTGACGCACCAGATCCGTTTGTGACCATCCCTCCTGCCTCCTCCAAAATAAAGTTCCCTGCCGCAACATCGGTCAGTCGCAGAGCCATTCGAACATCAACAAATGCATCGATCCTGCCGGACGCAACATAGCAAAGTTCCAGAGCCACACTGCCAAGTATTCTTATCCTTCTGACCCTTTTACACAATACAGGTGTTCGTTTAACCTGGGGACGATAACCATACACACTTATGCAAAGATCATGAATAGAAGAATTGTCGGACGGACTGATGGGTTTATTATCCAGAAATGCGCCTTTCCCCGATTCCGCATGATATGCCGCACCGTTTGATAGATTTTTGACATAACCCAATAAAGTGCCTGATAAATCAGGTTTTGCTATTGCAACAGATACACTATAAAACGGAATGCCAAAAGCCGCATTATATGTCCCGTCAAGCGGGTCAAGTATAACTGAGAATTCAGGTTCAGCGCCCTCCCCGTATTTTCCCCCCGTATCTCCTATAATAATATCCCCTGCCTCTTCACTGAGGATACGCATTGACCTGCCATCATCCTTCAAAACATCAAGTATTGCATCCTCGGCTGCCGCATCGATCTTTTTTGTCGGAGTCCCGTCAGCCCCCATACTTACAGTGCTGTAAGCATCATTGCTGCCTACCATATCTTCAATAGCATCCGCTGCTGCCTGTGATACAAGTTTACACATTTTTAAAAAATCTGTATTTGATGTCATGAAAGTTGGGTAAATGCAAAGGTAAAGATAAAGGCGAAGATAAATATAAATATAAATATAAATGAAATATAAATGAAATATAAAGGTAAGATCGTGAAATGATAAAAAGTAAGAGCAAAAGGTATCAGATACCCATTGCCTTATTTGTTTTCGCTATCGATTTTTCACCGTCTGTTTCGATCTTTGTCATAGCACGGATGGCATCCACATTTTCAGGAATCACATCGGATTCCTGATGGATAGCCTGGAAGAAGTACAACTCACCCTCATACATGCTTATGGATTCGTTCCAGACACAGGTCTCCCACATATCACTTCTCGGACGGTCAAGGTCCCTTGCAAGTTCCATAATCTCAGCAGTTGATGTAATTCCCTGCCCGACAAACCTGATACGTGACTTTTTTGCAAGAACAGCCTCAACGTCCTGTGCAGTGCACTCTTTCTTAAATTCCATGTTAAGAGTGTGCATGTGCATAAGAGTAGTTGGAAGTTTAACAGCCATTGTCGCAATATCAATGTGCGGCAGGATCGTCTTTACATCAGGACCGTGGTGTGACGGCAATGTGATCGGGTTTGGTATGATCGCATTAATAGGACCATGTTTAATATCTCCAGGATCGGCTGCCCTTCGAAGAAGAGTAACCCGCACTTTGTTGATACCGAATTCCTTATCAAGAGGCGATATTACTCTGCAAAGTCCGGTTGTATTGCATGAGACTACCCTTACAAAATCTTTTCCAAGGGATTCACTGTAATTCGCATCGGCATTAAAAGAGCAGTTTGCAAGAGAATGGTCTTCACCACCCTGCCATATTGCTTTTACACCTGCCTTTTCATAAAGTGGTTTATTCTTTTCCCCAATGCCACCTGGTGTACAATCAATAACAATATCACAACTGTTGATCATGTCATCCACAGTTCCAGCTGCTTCTATACCTGCTTTTTTGAAATCATTGATCCTGTCAGTAAGCGTATAGACATCATACCCTTTCTCGTGTGCAATAGCAGCCTCGAAATTAGGTCTTGTCTTTGCAATTCCTATTATCTCCATATCATCCTGCAAGCGGACAGCATCTGCAACTCTTTTACCTATAGTTCCATATCCGTTTATCGCAACTTTTACTTTTACCATTTAAAATCCTCCCATACGTTATCACTTTTCAATTATCAGGGTTTCCCCTTTTGTAAAATCAATTTCTTTTATCGAACCTGAAATAATGCTCCGGTCTCCGAATATCCCTGTGAGTTCGATAGAATCACCATCAACAACCATTTTTGTCACGGATTCCATTATCAATTCCCGTTCACCATCACGATCAAGTATTACTTTTAGTTCACACATATTTTAAACCCCACTATTTAATGATCAGGCATTCACCAACTTCGCAACTGAATAACCCATTTTAAGACCCATATCTTCCGCTACGCTTTCGCACTTTGTACGAAGCAGGTAAGCAACCGGACCGATATTTCGCTCTGAAAGGGTCTCATAGTTTGCCATGCCTTTACTTATGATTAAAGATGCACTATCAAATGCCTCTAAAAGTTCTGTGGGTGCTTCATCAAAACAAACGCCAATTGCATTTGAACCGGTTGTAAGTACCCGATCTACAATTTTGTCGATCCCAAATTCATGTACGTCATCTATTGTTGCATCATTGAGTATGGGACCACCGCGAACCACCAGAGTAATATTTCCACCTGCTTTTTTGATAATATCAAATACCAGCATATCAAGCAGTATCTCACCACAATTGTCAGTAATATAAACTACATTATCAAGCATACCAAACATTTGTGATGTATCGTCTACATCCAGCCCGCGTTTGTATAGTTTCGTAAACGTTTCATCAAAAATAGCAGGTGCAACGTCAAATCCCATTACCCCGTAATCGAAATAGTTTCCAACCACAGATGCAAGGACAGCACGTTTAAATATTTCCATATCATTAGGATTTCCCTCATATATTCGTTTTTTGGCTATCGGAAGCACTTCACTTGCGACTTTATTGCTGAGTTGTTTTAGTTCGAGATACGGATCATTGTCATCCAAAATCGCATACGCTTTGCGGTGCATTGCCGTGGAAATATATCCGGACGAAACACCGGGTTTGTAAGTACGATTAAGTACATCGATACCTGCCATAACAGTTTTGTGTATCAATTCTTTATTATCAGTCGATAATACTGCTTCGTAGTGTATTCTTGATAACAGGCAATGTGGGCAACGTGCGTCAATTTTCATATGATTGTTCCTTTTGTTTCACTTTATTGTTATAGGATACGTTCTATATATTACAAACGACTGCATCTAAAATAAGTGTAACCTTGGAAAAATCGTAATAAAAAAGATATCTGTTCGTATATGCCCTTTATCACAAGGGCAAAATAAAAATGCATCTTGTGACCTGCTATACAAGTAG
>JAUVKD010000186.1 GCA_030596385.1 Methanosarcinaceae archaeon
ACATCAACTGCGGCTTATCACCTCCATATTCAATAGTCCCCGAAAAACGTGTGAGGATTATCGTAATCAGCATGAGATATATCCCGATTGCGAGCATGAACAGGTCAGGCGGGATTGATTGATTCAGGTTTTCAGGACCTATCTGTGCAGGTCCGGGGATCATGTTAGAGGGCATGTGCGAGACACCATGTGCCACGTCCTGCAAAATCTTCTGGATAACTTCAGAAAGTGCGATGGTCACACCACCGATAAGCGGCGCAAAGATCGCTGCAGTCGAACGCATTGTGGAAGTCATATCGTACAAAGAGCGCTTGATGTTCAGTTCAACCTCCTGCAATTCCTTTAAATGGTCAGCCAGTTTGATGATCGCAACACCCGCAGCATCATGACTCTTATGAACGCTCTCTGCAAAAAGCAGCATCGTTGACCTGATACGATCCGAATAAATATCCTTGAACGCACCGAATTCCTCATCGAATATCGCAGATATAATCGTTGCCCGCATGCTTATAAGGTTGGTAGATATCCTCTCAAACACCTCTCCGATAGTCGAACCTTTCATTGTTATTGCAGTATGTGCAAAAGCCTCTTCTGCGGACCTTCCTTCCGAAATACGCCTGCCAAGTATGAAAAGTGCATCCGCAAACTCATGCTCCATCTTCCTGATGTTATCACGGATCTTTTTATACGGGGCATATGCCGCATTAAGATATATTGCAATAGCAGCAACTATTCCCAGCAGGATCAGAATCGCAGGAGGCAAAATACCTTCAAGCGTACCTGTTGAGATAATACCATACGGATTTCCAAAATACACCATCAAATATCCGGAAATTGAAATAGCAACCCCGATAACCAGAGCCATAATCAGTGCAAGACGTCTTTTCATCTTAATATTGACAAGTCCGGGATGGGTATCAGGAATCGGCTGTGGAGTAAATGTCGCCGGGCGCTGCGTCAGAATGTATTCCGCACAAACAAATGTTAACAACGGTAAGACAATATCATACACAATAACAAGCGTCAGGATATTGAACCGCAGTCCCACAACAGACACCGCAGGAAGAAGCGCCACAAGTGCGAGTGGAATGAGAATGAAAATCGAATATAAAACATAGGTAGGGATCTTAAGTTTTGCAGCGAACCCATCCATAAGTACCTTCGTACCATCGAGAACGATATCAAGCGCGCGGTTAAGTGTGATAATGCGCTGCGCATCATCAGGTTCGCTCGTAGAACTCTTGATAAGGTGCAGTGACCTTTTGAAATATTCGCTATCCTTACCCCAAAGGTTAGCAAAATCCACAACAGCATCGTCCATGCTACTGTAAACCCTTATCTGAAGATTCCACATCATCTTCTTTAAATCCCTTGCAAGCGGACGGGTTGAGTTCTTTGCAGCAAAAAGTACCGCATGCTCCATATTCGGAACAAGTTTCATTGACATTACGATATAGCTCAAAACCTCGGGAATATCACCAAGGGACTGCACCCTCATTGTTTTTGCATGGATCTTCACATACTCGCTCAGGTACATAAGCACGATAACAGGTACCGCCACTGTGAAAATAGCAAGCATTATCAATACATTAGATTCAAATGTTGTGACCTGAAACAGGATCATATCAAAAAATAGTGCCATAAACAGTGCAGCCAGTGCACCTACATACGAAAACAGAGCTGTTTCAAACGGTTCCACATCAAATCCCGTAAAAATTATCGCATCTTTGTATTCCTGACTCACCGCCTGCTCTGATTTTTTGGAAAATGTATTGATATCCCCGATAAGCCATTTGAACCGGCCAATGTTACGGGATGTGAACTTGCACCCCCTCAAGTACCAGTTCTGATAATTCTCCAATTTACATCACCTTACATATATTCGGATATAATCATGTATCCGGGGAAAAATCATCAAACCACTCACACCATTGATTGTAAACATTCTGATAATCCAGGCCGTCCGGATTATTTTTCTCATTATCCATAAACAGCCAGAACATATTGTTTGCCATACTCACAACATCGGCTTCCACAAATGCCGGATTAATGATCCCGGACGCAGCCATTTTTTCCTTTATCTTTGCTCTCATCCTGATGTTACGAGAGGCAGCATCAATTGAGATACCCCATTTCCTTGCGACCTTGCCAATCAATTCTGACTGCCCCCTATCTAAAATATCAGTGGACACAATTGAATCAATGGATGCATCAAATACAAGGATGTCAGAGAAAACCTCACTGTAATCCGCACCGTCATCCCATGTACTGTTGACCTCTGATATCTGAGTCACTCTTTTCTTTTTTGTCATGCTTCCTCCGGGCCTGGTATTGGCGCACACGACAATGGCATCCGTACCCTTAAACGATGCCGATGGCACGCCTAATGTATGAATTATTCTCTCATAGACCGCCTTTGTGGAAGCACCGTGTATCGTGCCTATAACAGAGTTTCCAGCAGTTCCGATCTGCATCGCCTCGTACAGCACGGCAACTTCAGGCCCGCGCACTTCCCCAATCACAAGAGATGAATTCCCAAGCCGAAGTGCTGCACGCAGGGCAACGTCAGGTGCGATCTCGACACTTGATTTGATTATTGCGGATTGTGTCTTCATACCCTGTACTTTCCAGCCAAGTTGTTGCAGGTCGCTGATCGGTATCTCGCGCGTGTCCTCTATTGTTAATATCCTGTACTTTTGCGGTATCTCAAGCAGCATGGCGCAAAGCAGTGATGTTTTGCCCGAACCAACATCACCTGCAACCAGTATAGACGACTGGCCGTCCATTAAAAAACTCAAAAGACCCGCAGCCAGTGGGGATATCGAACCCGTATTTATGAGCTTTGGAAGCGTCCACGGGGTGTTTGCGTGTTTACGAAATGCATACGCCAGCCCGTTGGCACTGAGAGGGTCACCTATTACCGAAACCCGCACCCCAAATTCCTTCAATTCCATTTCAAGTACAGGTGTTGCCTCTCCAAAAGGACGGCCGCTAATGGCACGGAACCTTGAAACCATGGAATCAAGATCATCTTGCGAAAGGAATATATTTGTGGCACATTCGTCACCATCCAACACCACATGCACAGGGTTCAGGTCAGCAGGAGCATTGATGTATACATCGGTTATCCGCTCATCAGAAAGCAAATCTTCAAGGATTCCAAGTCCTGTTGTATATTTTGCCAGCAGGTCGGAATATGTATTTATCTGGAATGGGGTCAACGCGATATTATGTACCTTTGCATCATCCACAAGCATCTGTTTTCCCATGCGCCTGAAATATTCCCTTGAATTTGAAGGGTCTGCGAAGTTGAGATCATGGGGACGATGCCGTATCATTGTTTTGCGCACTCTTTCTATTAATTTCAGTTCATCAGGCTTC
>JAUVKD010000103.1 GCA_030596385.1 Methanosarcinaceae archaeon
TGCGCGTCCTTCATGGGCATGAGTTTCAGTATCCGGGATTTATATCCTTTCAAACCCAACTTTTCAATTTCACCACTTTCTAACAATCTGATCTAGATATTATAATTATCATATAAAGTTCACGGCTTTGAATTCTGCCCTACATCTAAAAAAGATAATAAAGTATTAATTTAGTGAAAATCGAGAGGAGTGGACGTTAGAAGAGATTATTTTGGATGGAAAATGGTGAATTTAGGAGTGATACTGGAGAACATGAGTTATCAATGAAATTACGAAATAGCCTGCACAGACCACCACGATCTCACGTTTTTCAATATTTGAAAAACCACAACCCATGCCGTTTTAATACCAAATACAATAATACCAGAGAGAATCCAGATTACAGCAATATAAATTGAATTCATGTCTGCGATAAAAGAAACAACTTATATATATGTGAGTTTTAAGATACTACTTATGAGTAATACGGGTAATAAAATATTCAAAGCAATAGGAAGTGATACCAGGTTGGGCATGCTTGAGAGGCTTGCTGAAGGGGAGTTACATATATCAGGGCTGGCAAAGGAATTAAACATCTCGGTACCGGTTGCTGCCAAGCATGTAAGGATACTGGAAGATGCGGATCTAATTATACGAAAGAAATTCGGTCGCACACATGTTCTAAGCATCAATAGTAATAATATCTATACTGCAATGGATAGTCTCGCACCTACAAAAAGTATAGAGGTAGAGAAAGGGACGAACCTGCTGGATATATTGAAAAAGGTATCTGCTGTTGAGGTTAAAAAAATTGGAGACAGGGATATTGTGGTATCAACAGATGGTGAGGAGGGATTCTACATATATGCATTAGATGGAAAAATCTCTGATAAAGTGGTTAAGGACTGTGTATTTGAAGAAGATGTCACAGTGGAGTGGAAAAAACTGATCCCTGTCACCAAAACGAAATTGTTGATAAGTGTCAGGCACTAAAAAGGATAAAATGTATCCATTTCAAATTTGTTGATAAAAACCAAGACTTATGAACATGTTATTGGATAATGGTGTATCCACATCAAATCGAATGGTAAATTGGAAAATTTGAATTTGTTTAGCGTTTTTTGACGCCGAAGCAATCCTCTAAAGGAGGCGCATTTCCAAACCACTGGCGCGAAAGATGACGTTTTAGCGGCATCTCAACTTATAATCTAAATATAGAATAATGCAGAATAGCGTTTTTGTACGCCAATGTTATTAAAAATATCCCGATTTGTTCGATCGTGATATATTTTTCATGATGTTTAGGTTATGCCGCCTGCGGCGGTATTGCTGCGCGGGGTCTTGCAATATGAGCTGTGCATCGAGATTTTATCGAAACCACCTATACAAATACGAAAGTTGCAATCCATCCAATTAGGCCATATGACAGATTTCGCAAATTAAACCGGAAAATAAAAGTTACAAAAAACTGATGCGGATCAGTAGATATTTGAACGGGGATGACTTTTTTAGTAATCCACGTGCATTAACAAATAATGGCGAAAACTTGATTTAATACATCATCAATTATAGATGACAATGAGAAATACGACAATACTGACACTATTATTACTTGTTTTTGCAATATCTGCGGCAGGCTGTATCGATGAACTTGTGCCAGTTGATGACAATCCGCCCGATCCGGACATATCTTCCTATGAATTAGATGTTTTTGTAAACCAGAGCGCAAACAGTGATGTTGTTGTGAATACAACCACCTTTTACCTGTCAAAGGATTCAATTGTAAATGTTGTCCATATGCTAGTAAATACCACTGTTATCAACATTGTCCCTTTTGATGATCCGGGTTCGAATCAGGAATCGCTCACCAATATTGTCATCATTGCAGATAACGCGAACAATACAAACGCCACGATTGAGGTGTTCAATGGCTATTCACGTTCAAACAGTGTGACAGATATTGGTTACACTATCTCAAAAGAGGTTATTCGCGGGCAAAAACATAATTACCTGAAATTTAATGAAACTATTACGGGGTTTGTAGCATATACAATGCAAATGCCAGGCAGGCAGGATTTTATATACATTCCATCATCCCCATCAATTGTACGTTTTGTCCTTCCTGAAAATTATACTACTGGCAACCCCTTTATTGGAATCGCCCGACCGGAACCCGATGAATTATTCATTGATAATGAAGGTAGGGATAATCTCATCTGGTATAACCTTGAGGATATGCCAAAATCCATGGTGGTGAAATATTACCCTAAATCAGCACCAAAAACGCTGTTGGTCGTTGTTATAATACTTGTGTTCGGTGCTGCGATAATCATTGTTGACTATAATTTAATCAGGAAAAACCTGAAAAAGATGCGTGAAGATATTGGAAAAAGTTCAAAGATGGATAAACGCAAGAAATATACTTGAAGTGTCCACTTCAAATTGTTGGTGAAAACCAAAGAAGGCAAATAGCAAAATTATAAGGGAAATTGGATGTTTAGACTCCTTTATAGGTAAAATAAAGGGTGGTAAGTGCTGACTTTCAATCGTCATATCTTAATTCACATATTTACTTTAAATCCATTGTATGTTCCTGCCCGGTTTTTCTTACTCCATCTTTAACGCCTTTAATAACAGTTCTTGTGATCATCTCACCAAACTCCGTGTATGGACCGGCATATTCCATGATATTCCCTGCCATTATCATTGACCCCGCCCCCGGCTGGTTCTCGTATGCCACTATCACAGCATCAGTAGTCGTTCCTAAAAAATCGAATCCCATTTCCAAAAGTGCAAGCCCTTTTGCCTCGGTAGCTGTGATTATTGCACCAACCATCGCACTTTCTGACAACATTCCGTCAACAGTAATTATTATATTAATAGTTCCTGCCCTGCAAACCTTAAAACCCGAAGGATGAGTGATACCAGCGGTGATAAAAGTTGTCAGGTAATCCTCTGTCATTACACATAGGTTATCCATGTTAACTGCTGTCAAAAGCCCAAAGTAAGGTTTTTTCAGCATAAGGGATTTTGCCACATTGTTCAGGTATTCTGCAGGTTCATAGTAATCAAAAACAGGTTGTACCCGGTGATTAATTAGACATCCAACACGTTCTCGGCCACCGTTTATACCTGAACTTATAGCTTCAAAATCACCTTCAATGATCAAACTTGTATCTTTAACCTGATATTTCATTTAATGGCTCCAGTATAGGCATTACATTGAGTGAATTTGTCCTGTTATTATGTATTACTTCGATGGGAAGGTTAAATGCAACTTCAATATTCGAGGGAGTCAACACATGTCGTGGAGTTCCAGTCGATATTAAACATCCATCGCGTAGAAGACATATCTTATTGCAATAATAGGCAGCAAGATTCAGATCATGCATCACTGCTACAACAAGCATACCTTTTGTTGAAGCTTTCTTCACAAGATTTAATATTTCTATCTGGTTGGTTATATCCAGATGTGAAGTTGGTTCATCAAGAAGCAGAATATTAGGCGTTTGCGTAAGGGCCCTTGCTATAATTACCCTTTGCAGTTCTCCTCCGCTTAATCGGGTGATCAGTCGGTTTTTTAAATGAAGGATGTTTGTTTTCTTCATCATATCATTTGCAATATTAATATCCTCAATGCTTTCAGAACTTTTGATATAAGGATTTCTTCCCATTAACACAATGTCTTTCACAGTAAACTCGAAATTAATTGAAACTACCTGCGAGACAACTGCCACATTTTTTGCAATTTCGTTGCTCTCCATTTCCTCAATATTTGTTTCATCGATCATAATCGTCCCTGAAATCGGTTTTAAAACCTTTGTAATAGTTTTTAACAATGTTGTTTTTCCTGAACCGTTGGGACCTATTATCCCGATAAATTCACCTCTGACTGCACTTAATCCGATATTTTGTAAGACTTGATTCGATCCGTAACTTACGCTCAGGTCTTTTATCTTAAGCATACAGGTTATCCCTCCGTTTTCTTAAGAGATATATGAAAAATGGGGCGCCAAACATAGCAGTTACTACGCCAACCGGCAGTTCTACTGAGTCCATAATGGTTCTGGCAAAAGTATCTGTGAGTATCAGGAAAATCGCACCTGCCAAAGTTGAAGCAGGGAATAGTATCCTGTGATCCGGACCCACAAGGATGCGCATGATATGGGGGATGATGAGTCCCACAAATCCTATAATCCCGCTGACTGATACCGCTGCAGCCGTAATTAGTGCAGAAAACACCAGTATGTATTGTTTCACATGCTCAACATTAACACCAAGATACTGCGCTTCTTCTTCACCCAGCAGCATTACATTCAGTTTCCATGAATAGCGATACAACATAACAATGCCGATCGTCACAAGGATTGCTGTGATCTTCACTTTATCCCAGTTTGCAGTCCAGAGTCCTCCCATCAGCCAAAAGATTATCTGATGGGGAGATTGGGCAAGGAAAATGATTAACGATGTAATCGCTGCCAGAAATGAACCAACTGCTATACCGGCAAGCAAAAGAGTGTCAATCGGCACTTTTCCTCCGATAATTGAGATATTATACACAATGAATATTGTAATAACAGCCATTACAAATGCTGTAACCTGTACCGGCAACAGCAGCATAAAAGCAATGGATGCGCCAAGTGCGGCACCGGATGACATTCCAATTATATAAGGATCAGCCATGGGGTTTTTCAGCAGTCCCTGCATTGCACAGCCGGCTGTACTAAGTGCTGCACCCACAAAACCTCCCAGAAGCACTCTTGGAAGGCGGATATTAGTTATAATTACTTCCTGGCTGTTGGTCCATGTAGGTTCTACGAAGAAACATTGGGCAAGCAGGATCTTTGCGGTGATAAACGGAGATATATTTGTGGAACCTATAGCTGTATTGGTAATAATTGCTGTTATCAAAAGCAATCCCAGTACGAAAATAATAGATTTTCCAAATTTCGCCATGTTTTGTTATAATTCTAATTATGATTATGATTATGATTATGGAGACTTTTTATTATCTTCCGGAATGGTTCAAAAAACTGCGGAGAGCGCAGAGGACTCCTAGAAAAATAACAATCCTCTGTGACCTGCACGCCTTGTGGGTGTAGGAGGCACTCAACTCCGCAGGAGGTGAGTGTTTTCAA
>JAUVKD010000165.1 GCA_030596385.1 Methanosarcinaceae archaeon
AACCGAACATTTTTAATAACATTAGTATGTAAAAAACGCTATACTGCAATATTCTACATTAATTTTATAAATTGAAATGCTGCGAAAACGCCCATATCGTTCGCATCAGTGTTATGGAAATACTCCTCCTGCGATGGATTGCCTCGGCGTCAATACTATCTAAACAGATACAAAATGTTACGTTTTGTCCGACCGATGTGTATGTGTATGTGTATATTTTATACTGTATGGAATCTGCCGCCTGCGGCGGTATTGCTGCGCGGGGCATTGCAATATGGGCTGTGCATAGGGATTTTATCGAAACCATATATACAAATACGGTTTAGATAATACTAATCTCATTTTCCCCTGTTTTTTGAAGTGGATACTAAATTTGTCAAAACACCAGGCTCTTATGCGGTTGAGTATACCGTAGCAACGTTTGAATCAAACAACCTTCCGGATGGGATCATTCTGTTTATTTTGATGACGTAATCGTCACTGAACCGTTTTTATTACCAATGTAAACATCATCCACATTTGTGAATATTCCGTGCTCAACTATGCCAGTGCATGCAGATAGTTCTAATGAAAAATTTGCAGGATCTGCGATGATACCAAACTCCACGTCAAGTATGAAATTACCGTTGTCCGATATCACAGGTCCGTCCTTGCGAACACCAAGACGCATCTGAGGTTTGCCGCCAAGTTCTTTCATCTTACTCATAACCAGATTTCTGGCATATGGCAATACTTCAATAGGAACAAAATGATCGAGGTGGTCATTGATCTTGGAATCATCTGCAACAATAACAAAGCGTTTTGCAGATCTAGCCACCACTTTTTCACGAGTGTGTGCCGCACCGCCGCCCTTTATTACATTAAAATTGGCATCTACCTGATCTGCACCATCAATTGCAATATCAAGAATTGGGTGCTCTGCAAGTGAAGTAAGTGGAATACCTGCTTTTATTGCAAGCATTTCTGACTGGTATGAGGTCACAACTGCAAGGATGTCAAGACCTTCGTCAACACGCCTGCCTATCTGTGCAATCGTGTACGCGGTCGTTGAACCTGTGCCAAGCCCTATGACCATGCCTTCCTTTACAAGTTCTGCTGCAGCTTCTCCTGCTTTCTGCTTCTCAGTGCTATCTGCTGCCGGATTTCTTTCTTTCATATATATCAAACCTGCAATTGTTACACACAGTACTACCATACTATGATACTACCATTTCATATATCATGGAGATAATCGTTTTCTGTCTCTTGGAAACAATACTACATCGCGTATGTTATCAGTTCCAAGCATTGTCATTACAAGGCGCTCGCATCCGATTCCCCAGCCGGAATGTGGTGGCATACCATATTTGAAAGCCCGGAGGTAAAAATCAAAACCATCGGAATCCAATCCCTTTGACTCGATCCGGTCTTTTAAAGTATCATGATCATGGACCCGTTGTGCACCTGATGAAAGTTCCATTGTGCGGTGCATCATATCGAATGACTTACTTATTTCAGGCCTGTCCTCGTATGACATCGCATAGAATGGCTTAATTTCGCTTGGCCAGTCGATAATGAAGTAATGTGATTCTCCGGTCTCATTAAATACATGCTCACCGATAATGTGTTCGGAAACGGTCCCAAGGTCGTCGCCCCATTTCAGCTTTTCATCGCTGCTGGAATTTACTATATCGATGGCTTCCTGATATTTCAGTCTTAAGAGTGGTGTCTTTGGAACAGTCAGTTCAACTCCAAGATCATCAAGCATCTGTGTCGCATTCTCTTTAACCTGTGAATACACAAACACAACCATATTCTCAAGTATTTCCATCACATCGAAATGGTCCGTAAAACTTGCTTCAATATCGATGGAAGTCGCTTCATTTAGATGCCGGCGTGTATCATGCTCCTCAGCCCTGAAGATCGGTCCGATCTCAAACACCCTGTCAAGTCCGCCTGCCATCAAGATCTGCTTGAACAACTGCGGACTCTGGTTCAAAAATGCTTCCCTGTCAAAGTACGTTATCGGAAATAAAGATGTACCGCCTTCTGTTGCTGTTGCTACCACTTTCGGAGTGGAGCTTTCAATAAACCCGTTATCCGTAAGAAAATCCCTTACCGCTTTTTGCACTTCATGTCGTATCTTAAAAACCGCAAGGGTGCCGGGACGTCGAAGGTCAATGAACCTTGAATCAAGACGGGTGTCCAGTTCTGCATCTACTTTTCCGGTTGTATCCATTGGAAGCGGTGACCCTGCCTCATTGAGTACATCAATAACATCAGGTATGATTTCATAACCATTCGGTGCTTTACTTTCGGGTTTCACAGAACCTGTTATGGAAACCACCGATTCGCGTACAAGTTTTCTCGCGCTGTTGGACAGTTCCCTATCTATATTCTTTTTTACAAGTGTAACCTGTGCACGGCCTTCGCGGTCCCGCACTACCACAAAGCATATACCACCAAGGTCCCGTACTTCATGAACCCATCCTGCGATCGTGACTTTATCTTCACCTATCGCATCAGGATTGATCTGTTTTGTATAATGTGTTCTAAGTTTCGCTAATGACATATATTCACCTATTGGATTATGATCAATGAAATTGATAATGATAATTATTATATCAAATAATGGTTGAATAGTGATTACTTCATTATTAATCTACTTATCCATGGTCTTTTGGTGCAGATTAGATAGAAGAAGAGACGTTAATGTTGCATGTTCAAATGCCAGCAAGATGTCTTTTACACCGATCCTGCAATTGACAAACATGTCAGATGACATGAACTTGTATTGCATGAGTTTCGGCAATTTTTATTTAATCGGCAAGTTAAATTAGAGAAGATATATATACTATAATCACATTCCTCAATTTGTGACTTCCCTCAATTCGCAGAGCCGGGTATCTATGATACTTCATGCAATGAAAAATGTGAAAGAGTCACCTCTATCAACCAATCAATACTTCAAAGAGAAAAGAGCACCATTTAGCCAGGCACAATATTATCTTTACAAGAAAATATTAAAAGAAAAGGGTATAGAAGGCTTATCCGACCAGAGATGTGAAGGAAATAATCTGCGATTTACTGATGACATGAAACATTTTGTAATTGGATTGCTTGAACACACCCCATCTATTAAAACTACACAAGTCCAGAATGCGATTAAAAACAGGTTTGAAATTACCATCTCCAACACAACCATCAAGGACTTCCGTAGAGAAAATGATCTGAGTTGGTTTCGTCCAGAGAGTTCTCATATTTCAATAGGTGAATCAGGGGGCGCTGAGATACCCATTGCTCTTGCGCTTGGGATCGGTTTAATCGATGTGATCACCGATTCAATCAGTCGTTGCGTAAAAGATAAGAAAGAGTCTGGAGTATTTGAAAATAGTGCACGATTGGAGAAAGACCATACTGATCTACGCTCAAAAGGTAAGTTCACTTCTGAATATAATAAGTTCCCCTCAGTAACAGAATCGAGATTCAAGTCAATAGATGAAAAAATCGGCAATAAAAGGTTTGCTGCAATGGATATATTCTCATTATCCAAAAAGTCTATTTTGCGACGCATTCTGGCACTTTTTTCGTTGCCTCTGGTTACTTCGAATGGAAGAGCCAGAAGTGTTGATAATCCAAGAGGTAATGCATTGCAATACCTATGCGGCGTAAATTACAAAGCATCAACTATAGATAAGCATATCAGGGAGTTGAAATACCTCCGGATATCAGATGATCTGATAGAATCCACAGCAAAGTTTTGGATTGATTTCTGGAGCAGTAGAAACGGTTCAGATAACATTTTCGCCTGCTATTACATCGATGGTAACACTAAAGCACTCTGGTCATCCAAGCCATGTCACAAAGGCAAGGTAACAATGCTTGGCAGGGTGATGAACTGCTTAGAGCAGGTTTTTATTCATGATG
>JAUVKD010000124.1 GCA_030596385.1 Methanosarcinaceae archaeon
AATTAAGGGCAAGGTTCGACCTGACTCAAAAGGATCTTGCCGAAAAAGTAGGTGTGAGGAGGGAAACCATCGTCTTTTTGGAGAAGGGAAAATATAATCCGTCATTGAAACTTGCATATGACATAGCTAAAGTGTTCGAATCAAAGATAGAAGAGGTTTTTTTCTTTGATGATCAGGTATAGTAGCAGGTGAAAGAAAGCGGTTTTATTATTTTAATTTTTAACAATTCGTTTAAATATACTCAAAAACCATCAGGTGTGGTAAACACCAAAAGATAATTTACAACTGCAAATACAATGACTATAATTATTTATACAACCAACTTCACATCAGGCATAAGAGTATGGCACAAGAGGTAATAATATGTTAGAAGTCCTTACAAATCCGGACAGTTTCTTTAAAAAAAAGATGAATGAAGACATCAGTTTCAAAACACCCATGGCAATTATTTTTGTTATTGGGATTATTGGAGCCATAAACGCAGTATTAATGACGCAAAAAATTATGGCTGATCTTCCTGGTGATGCGGCACAGTTCACATCATATATTATTATAGCTGGCGCAGCAGGAGCGTTCATAGTCGTTTTTGTTATGTGGGTGTTATACGCTCTGGTATTCCACGTAATATCTATGGTATTTAAGGGGGAAGGCGAATTTAAACGTGTACTTGAGTTTGTCGGATATGGTTTTATTCCTTCGATCGCAAGCAGTATTATTGGACTGGTCGTAATGAAAATAGTCCTCCCAACAATCGAAATATCCCTGAATAACCCGGAACTTATAGAGCAGTCTATATTGTCAAATCCGATGATACAGGCATCAACCATAATAGGTATCGTTTTTACGCTATGGAGTGCCAATATATGGATATTCGGACTTATACATTCCCGCAACCTGTCAACTAAAAATGCAATTCTTACAGTTGGTATTCCTATTGGACTTTACATTATATCTGCATTATACAACTTATTTGGTTGATCATCTTGACAACAAATCATATATCAAACACAACAGTTACAGTTCTACTGCTGCTGGCAATTTTCGCAATTCCTGCATCAGGAGATACTGACATAAGACCGACTGTTGCCCTGAACTACTAGGTTGAACCAGCCGTTCTCATGCCCGGGGATTCGGGTACGGTCACAATATCCCTCAATAACATGGCGACAGGTGAGATATATGTCCGTGAAGACAACAAGACGTTTGATATGAACGCATATATCCTTAGTACAACCCTTGGGGGAAATTCCAACATTGATATACTGGATAGCGTTTATACGAATATCGGACTTATAGGACCCGGGGATACATTGCAATTGACTTTTAACATCAAGGCAAAAGAAGGCATACAGAACAGCGTGCATTTCTTAAACTTCGAACTTGTTGGCGGGAGCGATATGTATGACCTGAATTATAAGATACCTGTTAAAGTTGATGACAGGGATCTCAAACTTATCGTTGCAAACCTGCCTTCAACTGTTGTGAATGAAATTGCCACTATTACTCTTGATATAGTGAACATACGAGCAAATGACGTGACCTCTGTTATTGCAAAACCTGTCGGGGATGGTGTGGTATTCACACCTTCCGAGGTATTTGTCGGAACCATCACAGCTGGGAATAGATCTACTGCGATATTTACTCTTGACACAATGGCTTCCAGTCAGGGAATTAAGAATGTGTCATTTTCAGCATCATATTTTAATGGCGATAATCTGCATCAATCCACAGGTGTGAGCACCAAGACAAATGTTATTGAGAAGTCATCTCTTCTCCTGACAGCAATCGAAATAAAGGATGTCGGGACTAAATGTACTATTACAGGGGATATTAATAATGTAGGAACAACTGATGCTATAAATGTCATGCTATCGATAGTCGAATGCGATGATATCGAACCTGCACAGCCGTATGCTAATTATTTCATAGGCACTCTTGAGGCAGATGATTTCAGCAGTTTTGAACTGTCGGCACATGTATCATCCGGTAATATAACCAGTATTCCTGTTATAATAGAATTCAGGAATACTGATAATGCATATACTTCGATCACCGAATCGATTGATCTGGGAAACAATCCGATTACCGGTTCCAGTAGTAGTAATGGCATGTCACCTGTTTTTATAGGTGCTATTGCAATATCTGCTATTGCAATTATCGGTATCATCGGATATTCATGGAAAAAGCGCAAGGAAAGTGCGTGATTTTATATTGTGGTGTTGTGGTGTTGTTATGCCGGATTTTATTGTTGAATTGCAGAATGTTACCAAGAAATATATTCTTGGTTCAAATGAGATATATGCACTTAATAAAGTAGACCTATCGATAAATAAAGGTGATTTTGCAACCATTATGGGCCCGTCAGGTTCGGGAAAATCCACACTTCTTAATATGATTGGTTGTCTTGACCTGCCTACTGAAGGTACTGTTAAGATTAACGGTATCGATATCTCTACTCTGGATGATGATAAACTGACAGCAATACGCAGGAACAATATCGGGTTCATTTTCCAGCAGTTTAATTTGATACAGGCATTGACAGCGATCGAGAATGTGGAGATGCCGATGATCTTTAACAATGCATCGGCCGGTGTACGAAGAGAAAAGGCACTTTTAATGTTTAAGCGTGCAAATCTTGAAGCCGAATACGCAGATCATAAACCAAATGAACTGTCAGGCGGACAACAGCAGAGGGTGGCTATTGCGCGTGCTCTTGCAAATGATCCCCCCATTATCCTTGCAGATGAACCTACCGGAAACCTTGATACTAAAACCGGTAAAAGCGTGATGGACCTGCTCAGTGATCTCAATGCAAAGGGTACAACTATTATTGTGGTAACACATGACCAAAAGCTTGCGGAATATTCGAATTTGAATATCAGGCTCAGGGACGGTGAGGTGTGCAATGGATCCGATTAAAGGTCTCAAGAGTAATATGTATGTTGAACTTGCCAGGCGTAACCTTACAAGGCATACCGTCCGCACGGTTTTGGCAGCTATCGGGATCATTATCGGAGTTATTGCAATTTCATCAATGGGGATCCTTGGGAACAGCCTGAAATTATCGGTATCCGAATCACTTGGGGATGTGGGAAATGAGCTTATTATATATCCGGCGTATGGCGAGTCTATTATTACGGAAAAACAGCTGGACCAATTGGAAAAGGTGAGTAATGTTGAGTATGTAATTCCGGTACTGGCAAGTACCGGAAAGGTTGAATATAAAGGCGAAGCCACGTATGGAAATATCTATGGCATCAAGAAAGATGATGTTTTGCAGTTGGTAGAGGTAGGAGAAGGAAAGATATTCAGGGCAGGTTCTTCTGATTGTGTGGTTGGTACAAGTCTTGTAAAGCATTTTGAGATTAAGGTCGGGGGCAAGGTCACGTTGAAGGATTCACAGTTTCGTGTGGTCGGGATACTTAAGGAAGCAGGATTTGGTTTCGGGATAAGTCCGGACCAGGCTGTGTTTATTTCGCCGCAGGCGTATGAGAAGATATACGAAGACCAGGAAGATGGATACAACAATGTTATCATGAGGGTCAGGACCGTGGATGATATTGAGATCGTAAAAACTGCGATCGAAGACAGGCTCAATAAAAAGGAGGAGGTTGTACATGTACTTGCAACGAATTCGATATTGGATAGCATTGATAATATTTTTAATTCTATTTCGCTGTTCCTTATGGGAATCGGTTCTATCTCGCTTCTTGTCGCAGGCGTCAGCATCTTAAATGTGATGCTCATGTCCACAATGGAGCGAACCAAGGAGATAGGTATTATGAAGCCGTCGGAGCTTCACGAAAAGATGTCCTGAAAATGTTCATGCTGAAGGCGCTGTTCTTAGGAGTTGCAGCCAGCCTTGTCGGTGGGGTCTTAAGTTTAGGCGGCGGGTTTGTGGTTAATATTTTGATATTAAAGGAGAGTTCCTACTTTTTCGCGCCTTCCAACTTTTTGTATATCATTGCAGGCGTGTTGTTTGGGATTGTTACAAGTCTTGTTGGTGGGATGTATCCGGCGTGGAAGGCTGCGAATATGCGACCGTTGGATGCGTTGCGGTATGAGTGAAAAGTTGTGTGACTACAGCAAAATTTATTAAATCCGTAAACGTTGTATGAAAGTACATTATAATAATCATTAAAGGAGATAAAACAATCATGAAAAGCACGTTTACTGCAATATTTAAGAAATACGATGATTGGTATGGCACAATTCCATAATCTAGTGATTTTTCACTTTTTTCTCCGAACATACCCCACTTAATTAAGTAAATACTGTTTTCCAATCGTTCATTTTTTAAAAATCTTGATCTTCAATACCCAAACATCTTAAAACCATTTTTTTTCAGCATGAAAACAAAAAAACTGCAGTCAATATGGCATCTAATTCCATAAAAATAGATAGCTACAGCTCAACCCCTCTAAAAAGTACCAATCCAAAGTATATCAACTAATTGCAAAAGGTCTGAACAATCCGAAGAGTTCTAACAGTGTTGGTTTTATGCCTTCGAACATCCCTGCTCTTTTCATAGCAGCAAGTTTCATCTGATAAAGAATGCCTCTCTCGGTTCGGAATTGTTTTTTCCGGTGTGTTTTGAGACTCGTTGAATAAAAGTTTTCAATGGCGTTATTCGTAGCCGGAGCACCCTCAAAAAAGTGAAATGCTGTAAGATTCATCCAGTAT
>JAUVKD010000060.1 GCA_030596385.1 Methanosarcinaceae archaeon
ACAAAATTCTGATAAATCGATTTCGGTATCCATCCTTATTCCTCAAAAGAGGATATTACATTTATAGTATTTAACTGCATCCATTACTCACGGACACAACCCATTTTCTGACAAGAAATATAAAGCAAAACCATTATGTAGAGTCTATATTGAGAAATATGGTAAAAAGGATTAATGAACTTTAAGTATACCAAACACGTACGACAGGGCGATGCAAGTATTATATGCATTTGCATTAATCCGTCTAAAAAATAACCGTGTACATGATATAATTTGGCTTCCGTAAAAACAGAAGCATACATGATACATGTGCGCAAGCTTTTAAGTACCGTTCTATAGAACAGGGTGAGCGAATAATTGCTCTTCTTTATTCGGCGAATTATTGTACGGGGTCTGGCAATTTAAGTTGTGCACAAGCATATTATCCAGGCATTTAATTTAAACCAGCTAAATAAACACAAAAAATATTCACAAGGTAGCCACCATGGAAAAACAATTATTAAATGCAATTCTTTCACTCGGTCTTACTCACAAGGAAGCAGAGGCATATCACGCCCTTGTAACAAAAGGCGTCATGACAGCAGAAGATATCAGCAAATTGATAAATGTTCAGCACCCGATAGTTTACAGGACACTTCAGGGACTTAATAACAAGGGATGGATCGATTCCACAACACAACGCCCGAAAATATACAGAGCAAAATCCCCAAAAACAGCGGCTGGAAATGCAGGTAAAAGTCAGGTAAAGGTCATCGAAAGATCTATGGAATTCATTGATCAGATGCTATCGCCGCAATATGATGAAAAACAGGAGATGCTGAGACAGGAAATATGGACTGTACGCGGGCAGGAAAATGTTGTACGGAAAATTAAAGAAATGGGAGCGCGGACTAAATTTGAGGTGTTCTCAAAAGTCACAGGTCCGATCGATGATAATACATTCAATGAGATATTCACAACAATTCCGCCTGCCGTATCACTGACAGTTCAGATAATGGGACCGCCGATAATTGGTATTGACCGGAATCTTGAAAAAAGGATACTAATCCATCGTCCCTATTTTGAGGGGAAATGCAGGATGCTCCCTATGGAATACCCTGATGCCAACACGAAAGAGGAATTCTTAAAAAAAGTACACGGTTCAAGATTTATTTCGATCCACCTGCTGTTTGACGAAAAAGAGGCGCTGTTGATCAATATTCCATATAGGGACAATATTGTTATCAAGGAAAAAGTATGGGCGAACTGGATAATAGATTCGGATTATATCGACATCATAAAAACCGGGGTGTAAAATGCGCATAAGTGTTTTCTATACCGGTGAATTCGGAAGAAAGGTTATTGAAAATCTTGTTAATTCCAGTACGTTTTGCATATCCTGTGCAGACCTGTGTGACCACTGCCGTGAGAAACGGGAATCCTATGGAAATCTAATCGTCGATATCCATGAAATGCCTGATGATCTTCCACGATTTATAGAAGAGCCCATGGAGTATATTCCACAAAATATGGGTGAATGTGACCTCATACTTGCAATAGGGATACACCCCGATCTCCTCACAACGCTTCCGTATATTGCAAAAACAACAGGCTCAGGTGCTGTTATTGTACCGATCGAAGACCACAATCTTGCACCTGCGGGGGTGGTCGGAGAGATAAGGGAGAAACTTGAAAAAGAAGGGATCGAATGCGAGTTCCCCAAACCTTTCTGCTCTCTTGGGAAAACTGGTAAAAAAATAATTGACGAGTTTGTTGACATGGGTTTCGGGAAACCTGTACTGCGGATTAAACTGAAAAACAATGGTGAGATTTTTACACATGTTGAAGTACTGCGTGATGCTCCTTGTGGTTCTACATGGTTTGTTGCCAAAAAACTCAAATGGTCTGATGTGAAGGACTACAGGGAAATAATATCGGGTGCACATCATTCGTATCCATGTACCGGGAGTATGGAGCGTGACCCCATGCTTAAAGATACTATCCTGCATGAAGGTGGATACATTATAAGGAATAGTGTAGAAGATGGTATGGAAGAATCTTGAAATTGAGTAACTGTTCAGCCATACTTAAAACCGGATGTCTATGGCAAAAATCAGTGTATTTGTCTTGACTTTCAAAGAAAAGCAAATTGACCTTAATTTTCATTGAAAACTATTAGCCATTGTATGTCTTGATTTTCAAAGATGTATTGAAAAACACTATCAAGCAACTCAATAAATGTATGACCTATCAAAACATAAACACTCTTGCCATCAATTTACCTACTTCCCCATAAATCCTCCCGAATTCAGCAAAGAATGGAACATATCAGACATATATTAAGACAAAACCGCGCGCATTTTCACATTGGATAGATGCTATGGCGCGCCGTATATTTTTGTTGGTTTATAACTGCGCGGCGGTGGTCGCCGATATCACATAGAAACCAACACCGCAAATCCGCAAATCCGAACATCGAAACTGTTAAGTGGTAATGTCTACTATCAAATAATCCGGGGCAGTGTTACAAATTTGAGTGTACCTTTGCCTCAATCGATTTTAGAGGCATAAGTGAGTATAGGAGCCGTTTTTTGATGCTTGCAGATGATATCCCCTATCTTTACGCCATAACCAACTGACATTTGCTTGTGCACAAGATATATCATATAATACATCCTATTTATCAGGTCAAACGAATAATATTTCGTTTTATCTAATCGTAATAACCAAAATCATATTTAATCCGGTAAAAACATGTCCAATGCAGCACTTGATATTGTAGAATTATTATTGACCGTACAGATATACAACAAATATCCAGAGATGGATGTCAACGATCTTCCCAAAAAGATACGTAAGAATTACTGGAGCGCTGAATACAAATCAGTTCCGAAACCGATCAGGGTTTCCATATCCGATGTCGCATCCATTTATGACATTAAGGATGTTAACAACGTTGTAAAATCGCTACCTTTCATAGATATCAATGATCTCGAATTTAAGGTGAAACTTACTTCTTTTGGTGTTGGTGCTGAATGGTTTGAAAAGCAAAAGAATGCAGAAGAAAAGGTTGCGAATAATCCAACGCTTGCATTCTATTATGAAAAGAAAAAATCATCTACTGCCGACTATAAGAAAACCCGTGCAAAGTCCAAACCAAAGGAAGTTGACAGGGAATGGATCGAATCCCTGATAAAGGAAGTTGCAGAAGAGGATGGCGGAAATGATATGCTTAAACTGGTACATCTCATGGCTCCGGAAGATGTGCGGCAGCCCCTTGATGACCTTGTCCTGACAAAAGATCAGGTTGATGATGTAGAAAAGATCGTAAAGGCTATCCAGTACAGAGAATATCTCAAACGGATCCGTCTTTATGATGTTGGAAAACTGCTTTTTGTAGGACCTCCTGGCACGGGTAAGACATCTGTTGCCAGTGCATTATCAGAGCGCCTTTCAATTCCTTTTGTTGAGGTTAAACTTTCAATGATAACAGACCAGTATCTTGGCGAGACTGCAAAGAACATCGATCGTGTATTTAATCTTGCCAAAAGATTGAGTCCTTGTATCCTGTTCATTGACGAGTTCGATTTTGTTGCAAAGACTAGGGCATCGGATGAACATGCAGCGCTCAAGCGTGCGGTGAACACGCTTTTAAAGGCAATTGATGAGATCAGTTTGACAAAGGATGGTGTATTGCTAATCGCTGCAACAAACCACCCGAAAATGCTGGACAGTGCAGCATGGAGACGTTTTGATGGTATTATGAGTTTTCCGTTGCCTGACACTGACATGAGAGAGAGAATACTGGATATCGTACTTCGGGATATTGATGGCACAATTGACACAAAAGCGATAGCATCTCTTACTGAAGGATATGCAGGTTCCGATCTTCGTATGATTGTACGTGAGGCGGTCTTAAGTGCACTGGTTAAGGAAAGGATGTCCTTGACACAGGATGATATGTCAAATGCGGTGGATAATTTCAACGAGCGTGGAGAGATCCGTACAGATGAATATTTTATATAAATATGAGTTCAGAATAATCGTGATATTCACATGAGGTTTCAATGAAAATCACACTGCTTGGTACGGGTGATGCAACAGGCACACCTGTAATAGGCTGTGATTGTCCGGCATGTACGGATGCCAAAAACGGTGGAAAGAGTAAAAGGCTGCGTTTTTCGATTCTTATTCAGTCTGACATGGGACAGGTGCTTATTGACACAGGTCCGGACCTTAAGTGGCAGATGATCAATAACGGCATCGATCATGTTGATGCGGTAATATGGACCCATGGCCATTACGACCATTATGCCGGATTCGGAGAATTCCACAGGGTACAGTACAATGTTGATGTGTACGGGATAAAGGAAACACTTGACTATATACTGGATTATCTCTATTTTTTAAAACCAGTCAGACACGACGTTTTGATGTATGAGCCGTTCGAACTGGTCGGACTTACATTTGTGCTGTTTAAAGTGAAGCACCCTCCAACAAAAAATGCTGTGGGAGTCATGGTGTGTGAGGGTAATAAAAAGTTAGTGATAACCGGCGATACAATGAGAGCAATTCCTTCTGAAAGTATGAAATTGATCCGGCGTCCTGACCTGTTGATAGCAGATGGGATTGTGCCGCCAGAGATTAACGCGAAAAAACATATGAATGCACAAGAAGCTATGGAACTTGCTGAAGAGATTGGGGCAAAAGAAGTAGTTTTAACACATTTGAGCCATTATTTCGAGCCGCATGACGTGGCATCAAAGACCATGCCGCTCGGGTACGATGGAATGGTTTTTGAGTTATAGTCGATTTTCTACAGCATAAATGAAAAAATAAAAGAGCCTTAAATTATTATCATACGTTTGTCAGTATCATCTTTTACAAATGTTGCTGCATTAATAGAAGGATATGTGTCTATCAGGCAAATATCAAAATCATCGACAATTTCAAGAAGTTTCCTAAAATCCCCATGAAATATGTCTATCACGGACCCATTCCCTTTTGCATGTGCAACATGCACCGGCTCATCACCAATATCAGGCATGGTTGATGTATCAACAAGTTTTTCAAGTTCCATTCCCAATATTTCCTTATTTGCTTCAATATTAAGAAGCGTATTTTCTATTGCGTATTTCCATGCATCATTTAAAATTAAATGTTTTGCACCTGCAAGCACACACATAAGCCCAAGAGTGCCGGGTCCGCAAAAACCATCGATTACGGTTTCACCTGTCAGGTGTCCTTGTACGTATAACCTTTCAAGCACCTGCATCTTTTCAGGTGATTCACGGCCAAATTCAATGTGTATCTTTGACTGGTTTTTATATATACACAATTCCCCGAAAACCGATGCAACCACATCACACCGCATATCGCATCCTGCAAGTAATTCATAAACATGCGGTTTTTTATCCGTATCCGGTATTCCTACGCTTTGTGCAGGTGTACCTACTCTTTTTATCACACCTTTTATCTCCGGAATATCGATAAGTTCCACTGCAACCTGCTGGTCAATATTGTCCACGATTAAAATAAGTTCGTCAGTTTTAAGACGCGGCGCAAATGCAAGAGGGCAGCCGATCGTTATTAGTGGTGTACCAACATCAAAGAGTTTTGCCTCATTGTTCCGACATCCACATTTTATCATAACTGCCAGCGCATCGGCCATCACAATATCAAGATGGCGCGCACCGCAATTGTTGCATGGTTTATTGTCATACCCTTCTTGCTCGATCCAAAAAAACGATGCATCTTTCCGGAGTTTAGGATCTGGCTGGCAATCACTGCATGCCATGTACTGGATGTAGAGATCATCCAGAATATTTCCGGCGGGTTCTATGCATCCGGAACCACCACAGGTGGGACAGGATATTGATGATTCTACTGTCATGCCTGTAAAGGATAAGTTAATAATATATAGGGATTCTTATCATTCTTACATGATAGACGTTATGCTTATATGGGATACTCCTCTTCTGTTTGAAAAATTATTTTCAGAAAACGGTCTCAATTGCCAGCGTATATTGTCGCATGCACTTGGAACACCCTTTTTACCATCCTGCAAATGCATTGTTATCCCAACCGGTTTTGCAAACCCTGAGTATACCAAGATACTCTCAGGAATCGAGCGAAACTCGTATGCATTTGATAAATTCGTTAAAAACGGCGGAATTGTTATTGTGTTTGGACCAATGGTTTCGGAATATCACTACG
>JAUVKD010000169.1 GCA_030596385.1 Methanosarcinaceae archaeon
TAAAACCAGGTGACTCGGTAGTGGACCTGGGTGCTGCCCCTGGTGGCTGGCTGCAGATGGCAAAAGAGCTTTCAGGCGGGCGGGTACTGGGTGTTGACCTGCAGAAGATAGCACCTATTGAGGGAGTGGATACTGTTAAAGGGGATCTCACTTCTGACAGGACACTGGAAAGGATCGAGGAGATCATTGGCGAACACGGGACCGATGCCGTAATTTGTGATGCCGCGCCTAACCTGACCGGCAATTGGAGTCTTGACCACGGCCGTTCCATTGACCTGAGCCAGGCGGCGCTTGGTGTGGCAAAACGGCTGCTAGTGCCCGGAGGTCATTTTGTTGTTAAAGTATTCCAGGGTGATATGTTCAAGGAGTTTTTGGATATAGTGAAGGAAAACTTTGTGTATGTACGCTCATATACGCCTTCAGCTTCCAGGAAGCAGAGTGCTGAAATATATGTAATTGGCAAGAAGTTCATATCTACTGATATCAAGGCTGGTAATGAATACGACGTGGAGATTCGGGAGATTGGAGAACTGGGAGATGGGATTACCAGGATTGGGGATTTTGTTGTTTTTGTTAAACACGCTATGGTTGGGCAGGCTGTGCATGTACGGATAAGGGAAGTGCATCCCAATTTTGCTTTTGCTGATATTATCGAATAATAATAATAATAATAATAATATCATCGATTGTTGCAAGCTTTAAATGTCTGGACAGAAATCATTTCCTCGATCATTGCAAAGATTCAGTAACTTCACTTCTAATGGCACAGTTTCATAATCCAGTTATGTAGTAAAAAGCAGCAATATTATCACAGCAAATACATATTTATGATGATTTTAGATTGGGGTGCGGCAAAAAAAAGTGTCCAAAACTATTTCATGGTGAATGATATTGATCTGATCGTCTCTGATGATGAAGCATTTTTGAAAATACTTGATCAGTTCGTGATACTTTTTACACCATTGGCAGGTGCAATATTGATGTGTGTGATCCATAAGTTGATAAGCAAGGAAAAAGGTCTTAAATATTTAGAATCGTTAAAACCCATGAAAAAAGACGAACATATGTTTTATATAAAAAGTAAGATAGAGGGATTGTTATGAGCATTACAATTGATGTTCCGAAAAATATTGACAATATTCCGGACCTGCGTTCCCCGGAAGAACACATTGACGGGATATCTGTCTTGAAGCAGATGTTGTGGGATGGGGTAGAATTGTATCATGTAAATCAGTATTCCAGCGGAAAGATCAGTAAAGGAAAACTTACAGAATTGCTTGATCTGGACATATATGCTGTAAACGAATTATTGGAAAAGCACCACGTCAAATCTACTATTAGCTACGAGAGATTTACCAGAAGCATTGAAATTGCCGAAAAATCAAGTGAATATTGAAAAATCCATTTTACATATGAGGGAGTATTGAAAACATGAAATCTATAATCCTCGCAGGCGGCACAGGTTCCCGCCTATGGCCATTGAGTCGTAAGGAATACCCAAAGCAGTTCCTGAAACTGGGCTGCACTTCATTGTTCCAGGATACGGTGTTGCGATGCCTGGAGATATCAGATATATCCGGGATATTCATTGTCACAAATGAGTCGCAGAAGTTTCTCGTCTCAGGCCAGTTGGAAGAGATCGGATCGGATGTCCCGAAAGAGAATGTGCTCATTGAGCCTGTGGGAAAGAACACACTTCCTGCCATCTGTTTTGGTGTGCATGAGATCGATAAGAGATATGGCAGGTCAACCGTTGGCGTGTTCTCATCAGACCACATCATGGATATAGAAGCGATGGAAACAATTGTGGGCGCGCAGGAACTCTCACATGACCATCTTGTGACATTCGGTGTTGTACCTGACTTCCCGCATACTGGCTATGGATACATAAGACCGGGCGCGGCAATTGGGAATGGCTATAAAGTTATGGGGTTTGAGGAAAAGCCAGGTATTGAAGATGCGAAGCGGTATGTTGATGATGGGTATTTGTGGAACAGCGGGATGTTCCTGTTCGATACTGGTATATTCTTAGCAGAGCTGGCTGCACATGCTCCAGGGTTTGTGGATGCGTTCTCATCCGGCGATATCAATGAAGCGTATGATGCTATGCCTTCGATCTCGATCGATTATGCTATTATGGAGAAATCAGATAAGGTAGCTGTTGTCGGGCTTGATCACAAATGGAGTGATATGGGTAATTTTGATGCGATGTACAGGGAGTTTGAGAAGAACGCTAACGCAAATGTGGTCTATGATTGTGATGATGTAAGTATTAATTCTTCTGGCAATCTCATCTATTCGGAAAGGAACAAGCTTGTTTCGATGATCGATGTGGATGATATGATCGTTGTGGATACGCCGGATGCATTGCTGGTGTGCCCGCGTGCAAGTTCCCAGAAGGTGAAGGATGTTGTAGACACATTAAAGTCAGAGCAGGATGTCCGTGCGGACCTTCACCGGACCGTGTACCGCCCATGGGGAAGGTACACGATCCTTGAGGATTCTAACCTGCATAAGATCAAGAATATCATGGTGATCCCGGGAAAGAAGCTGAGTGTGCAACTTCATCACCACAGGAGCGAGCACTGGGTTGTGGTGAAGGGAATGGCATGCGTGGAGGTTGACGGTGAGCAGTATTTCCTGCGGCAGGGTGAGAGTACGTTCATACGGGCTGGCGTGAAGCATCGGTTGTCGAATCCGGGGAAGATCGGGCTGGAGATTGTTGAGGTTCAATTGGGAGAGTATGTTGGTGAGGATGATATTGTCAGGTTTGATGATGAGTATGGGCGGAAGTAGGTGTTGACGGTGCAGAAAGGTCCGGAGAATCTTGAAAAATCCATATTTTAAACAACAGAGGGAATATCTGCATGAAATATCTCCATAACGTCAAGATTGGCTTGGGGACTTCTTGATAAAGCATGTTGTTATTAACGTCCAAAAACACCTGCTGTAGCCACTAAACTTATCGATTTTCCAGCAGATATGTGCCCTATTGTTGATGTAGTGTGTATACACCACCTCCAAAAATAAAAAAAGTGGCATATGATTGCGAAAACTAAAAACCATGCAAGCCTAACTTGACGCTATGGAAATATCTGGTCACAGGCAGAGCAGGTTTTATCAGATCGTGGTTGTGCGAGCGGTTGTTAGAGATGGGAGAGGTTGTGTGCCCGGATGATTTCGATTTGCATTACAGTTCGCAGGATAAAAGAAAGAATATCGAACCGCTGATCGAACACCTGGTTTTTGAACTTGTTGAGGGCGGCATACTGGATAGGGAGCTTCCTGGCAGGCTGTTTGCGGATGTGGATTATGTGTTCCATGATGCGGCGCATGCCGGGGTGCACTCCACAAAATGCTTAAATGTAAAGTGTTACGGATCTTACCAGTTTATGCATCAGGCCATAATTCATAATTCTCTTAATCCATACCTCAATTCATCTATAACAAGATCAAAATCCGGCAATTCTTTAACAAGATCCTTTAATCCAACTTCCCAGAATCCTTTTGCCTCATTCAACTTATTTTTATTGAAAATTAACTTTGATTTGAATTCAATTCCTTTGGAATTACATTTAACTACTAAAAACCTCCTGATATCTCCCATATCAAAATTTTGCACTTTCAGTAGCATCCATACATCATAATAATCCCTGCTTTTACCTCTCTGTAATATACTCCTTATTTTCTCAACTAAAATTTCTTCAATTGAGTATACTCCAACCTTGTATTTGCCAATATCAGGGTATTGCGAGTCCATCCCCTTTAAAACAGGTTCTGTGACGAGCTTCTCATCAAGACTTATATCAAGTCTTATTCTATTCCTGGCATTTAGTGGACCCATGAACTGTACA
>JAUVKD010000214.1 GCA_030596385.1 Methanosarcinaceae archaeon
CCGATATGAACTCTTTTACCTGAGACACTTTACCTTTTTTGGATGAATTCGCTGAATTATCAAGCAAACCATCAGTCACGTCACCGAGTGCGGATGTTACTGCTACTATCTCATTGCCGTTGTCGTAGTAACTTTTTAAAAGTTCTGCAACATGTCGAATTTTTTTCCCGTCTGCGATGGATGTACCACCGAATTTCATTACGATCCTCATAATTTTATCACACTTTACATCAAATTGTTATAGCAGGCAATGGCTGTATTAAGTCCACGGTGTGATATAAAGATTATGAATCAAAGTAAACTGACATGCCATGCTGTCAAAATTGGGTTAAATTTCAAAAATCGATATCTATAACTGTAAACTGAGACTGCACACGTTTCTACTCCTACGATAGTCTGAAGATTCGCGATTAATTCACTGGACTAATTTGCTGACTCTAAAACTTCAAATGTTTTTGTGATATCTTTCGCATTCACAGTCATTCCCAATTATTGATTCCGTATTATCTCAACCACGCGCCGCTTCTTTTCTATCGCATCATGCGCTGCCCGGTTCACTGCGCTTTTCATCTCACCAAAGTCGCGCGGCTCATCTTCGCCGATCATTTTTTTGATCGGTGTGTATGCGGATTCTCTGAAACGCGGTGTAAAATCGTGCCTTTCACCATTGATTATCACTTCGGCACCTGTCCCTTCTTCAACGTGTCCTATAATGTCGATCTCAACACCTGTGTCTCTGACCACGCGCATGATATCGTCTGCAAAATTATCCGGCGCGATAATTAACAATGCATCAAGGGAAACGCCAAGGTAATCGATCTCAAGTGATTCGAGCATCTTAAGCACCGGTTTGTTTACCAGCGGACGCATGCGTGCTTCCTCAAATACCAATTTTACGCCTGCCGTTCTTGATATTTCCTTGGCATCACCGCGAATACCACCGTTTGTAACATCTGTCATGGCATGGATATATCTGGTCAGACCCGAATCAATGAGCGCTTTGCATGCTTCAAGGAATTTGATGTTGATGGTCTCGTCAACGACCTCGTGCATATCATAATAGAGTGCTGTGGTTGAAATAGTACCGCCACCTGCACCTTCTGTCAAGAGTATAACATCCCCCACCTGTGACTGTATTCTTGATGTAAGGTCGGATGTTGCTCCTACCGCGCCAACACCGCCTGTCATGCGCTCTCCGATGACCATATCACCGCCGATACGAAGGGTGCTGCCTGTAATCAAAGGGATACCCGTGAGTTCAGAGACCGTGGTGATGCCTGCTATGTGGTCAAATATTTTTGCAACATCCCCGTCATCTGCGACATGGATATCTGAAAGCAAGGCGACCGGATGCGCACCCATGACATAGACATCACGAAGGGATGCCCGCGCGACATGGAAACCTGCCAGAAATGGGAAATCGCTAAGACGCGAATGGATCCCATCAACTGTTACTATAATATATTTTTCGCCGCCGCTTGTTTTTATTGCACCGGAATCATCAAGATGGGATGAATCGACAACAGCACTTGTTTTTCCAATTACTTCCGCAATCTTCTCATGTGTATAGAAATCACCCATGCCGCGTGAACCTACTCCGAACTGTCCCATAGTGACACCGGAAAGTGTTTGTTCCAGCACATCACCACTGACATTCAGTGTGGCTTTTGATTCGACAATGGCAGCCTTTGCTAGTTTGCGCGCGTGCTGGGTTGTGGTTTTCTTTACTTCGAGAATACGTGATGTAAGTTTATCTTCAACATCGGGGTCGCCGGCGAGCAGGCCCCGTTTTGCATAACCTTCTATATCCATGATAATCCCTGTATTTTTATAAGTTAACACATTTCAACAAAGTTTTTGAGCATCTCAAGTCCGACACTCCCGCTCTTTTCTGGATGGAATTGTGTTCCGATCACATTTTCTGCGTTGTTAATTACGGATGCCGCAAATCCGGTGCCGTATTTGCATGATGCAAGTATGTGTGTTGAATCAGTATCTACGTAATATGAGTGCACAAAGTACACATAAGTACCATCAGGCACACCCTTAAAGAAGGGATGGTCCTGTGTAATATTAATAGAGTTCCAGCCCATGTGGGGAACTTTCAGGTCGGTGCGGGGAAACCGGACAACACGTCCGGGCACTATGCCAAGGCCTTCTGTAAGTCCACCTTCATAAGACTCGTTCATAAGGACCTGTTGTCCCAGACAGATGCCAAGCACAGGTTTGCCGCAATCCACATACTCGTAAATCACTTCGCGCAGGGATTCGATCTTCTTCATAGCGTCAATAAATGCGCCTACGCCGGGCAGGATAACTCCATCCGCATCCAGAATTTCATCAGGGGTGCTTGAGATGATAGGTGATGCACCTGCATATTCAAGTCCCTTTCGGACACTCCGGAGATTTCCAACTCCATAATCAATGATCACGATCTTTTTCATGATATTACAGGTATGGTTTTGGTACATTAAGTTAACGGGCACAATTCCAGAATCCAGTTATGCAGTATAAATCACAAAAATTATCACAATAAATACATATTTATATGAAATATGAAGCAATTATAGTATTGATGATAAAAATGGTGACAATAAACACTACTTTTGGTAATTTTTCTGACATCCCGATTCTTCAGAATATATTCATTGAATTTGGCAATAAATATGAATATACTGAAAACAATATTTTTCGCCAGATAAACCCACCTTCATGCCCCG
>JAUVKD010000025.1 GCA_030596385.1 Methanosarcinaceae archaeon
GACTCTCCCAATTCCACTCCCGTCTTCACCCTCCTCAGCCCTCACTTGCAATCGCCCCCGCAATGCGTAAATGTATGACTACAAATGTAGTGATATGTGTTACACTACACGAGATCACTGCCGATTTTTGATTCCATGACAAATTATTAAAATATAAATCGGTCTAATGCTATCGAAAATCGAGTATTGAAACACTGGATATTTTGATTAAAATCGTTGTTTTACACAGACGTTAAAATGACGCCATAGGTTTGGATTGCAGCCCGAATCAAACCAAATTCCATACAATTTTGATGTAATTGTGATGTCCAATTTTCACTTGTCCAGCGTTACGACTCTTACGAGGTGCATTATGCTTCTTCATACCATAATTTTTCTAACATTATTATCACAAGTTTTATAATATATCAGATGATTTTCCGAAGCAATTGGGATGTTAAATGATGATAAATCAGGCAATAATATGAAAAGTATTCATAACGACTCTGCAATTTCTGAAGTAATAGCTCTGTTAATGCTGGTGCTGGTAGCAGTATCAGCATCTGCAGTCTACTATACATGGATTGCTGACCTGCAGGACGATATACAGACTACGGGTTCCGATCTTGCAGAAACGCGCTTGAATACGTTTATGTCCGAAATAGAGGTTGTATGTTACCCGGAATATATGTATTACAATACTGATTCCAATCTGGACGGTAAAATTAATGTAAATGCCAACTTAGACGAGCGCTTTATTCAGGAAATCGAGGTGCTCGTAATAAATAAAGCTTTATTTAATCTGACCAATGTAAAAGTGAAAGTTGTATCCTTTGGAAATGGGAGCCTTGACTGGTCTGCTCTTCATTTTAAACGTAGCACACAATCGAATTATGACAGAAAACTTATGGACAGGGAAGAAAAGGGTGGAGATCATTGTCCCCGTTTGAATGGTGATTTGATTTATTTCACATCAGAAACCGAAACCGATACTTCCATTAAATTCATTACTGACAAAGGGTATACATATTTTGCCTCAACTTATTCGGACTCTGCTACCATCGACACCGTAAACCTCAAAGATATGGTACCACTTCACAATCCCAGTTATAAGATTGGCGATATTCCCAAAGGTGAACACGGCATCGGATATGTATACATTTTAATAAATCGCTTAGAACTGCCTGTGGATACCGCTTTAGATCTCTATATTACAAATGACAATGGGGTTGATGCACATCGGACCATCCAGTTTAGCATCAAATGAAAAAGCCACCAGCAATCTCATATCCACAATGCTTCTTATGATAATTTTAACAGGAGTGATCTTGTCTGCTATTTCCTTTGCAGTTCCAATACTTGGCAGGGCAGTGGCAGTTGCGGATATGCAAAAAGCAAAGGATGTGCTCTCTTCACTGGATGAAAATATCAGAACAGATACTCAAGGGACAATGGAGTACAGATTGTATCATGGCTACCTTAGCGGGGAAAAACAGAATATCGATGTGCATATCAACTACTTAAATAATTCAATCTACAGGACAATTAATCTTAATGGTTGCACTCTTAATTATAAGCAGACGGAGGATATCCCCTGCTCATCCATTAGCTACACAACCGAAACTTCGCTACAAAACGGGGGCGTCCTGCGCCTTGATATATCAGAGGTAGATTTTGATCTCGTCCCACAGCCTGGTTATCACAGGATTAGATTTAGCAGTTATCAGGAGAACAGCAGTTATGCCGGAAACTTTACAGTGCATGTTAAATACCAACAGTACAACCGCTCCAGATATTATTCTAATATAAACAGAGTGGATTTTAATATCAAAAAAATCAATTTATGGGATGAAGAATGGCGAGGATAAGAAATTTGCCCGGAACTAATATATTAAGAATAAACCAGTCCTTTAAAAAGCTGTTCAGGAAACAGGAGCAAAATGGAGATTTGCCAAAAGATACCTGGCTGGAAGAAATTTCTCATATTCCGACATGCACCGAAGAGAACTTTAATGGGAATGAAAATGGAAATATCGAATACCGACTTGATCAGTACTGTTATGCCAGTGTCAGCAGGTATCCTGATGCAGTATATTGTGTTATGGAGCCTGAACTGACAGATTCTGAGCAAGAGGTTGTCCGGATTCTGAAAAACCGGATGTTCGGAACAGTTCTTGCTTCTAACAATGGCAATCTGGAATGTGAAATATTCAAATTGATGGATAAATTTACAATCGATGTTCCGGCATTTTCAAAGAAACGCATAATCTATTATCTGCTACGTGATTTTACAGGATACGGACTCATTGATCCCATTACCAGAGATATAAATGTAGAGGATATAAGCTGCAATGGGGTAGGGGTTCCGATCTATGTGCTACACAGATATCTTGGTTCGATTAAAACCAACCTGTGTTTTGAAGAAGAGCCAACACTGGATAATTTTGTTTCAAAACTTGCTTTGCGCTGCGGCAAATCAGTGTCAGTAGCCAAACCAATACTGGATGCAGGTCTACCGGATGGCAATCGCGTAAACATAACCTATGGTAAGGAAGTGACCCCGAAAGGCTCTACTTTCACAATAAGAAAATTTAAAAAAAGCGTTATAAGCCCTGTGGATCTCATACAGCATGGAACTATATCTCCCCGGATGCTGGCTTATCTGTGGACACTAATCGAACATAAGTCCTCAATAATGGTTTTTGGTGAGACCGGCTCAGGTAAAACCACATTACTAAATGCATTTTCCCTTTTTATACCTCCTGAAATGAAGATTGTGAGCATAGAAGATACCCCTGAGATACGCTTACCTCATGAAAACTGGGTCCAATCAATAACACGCTCTTCTTTCAGCGGCGAAGGGACTGAGATAACCATGTTTGAACTGCTCAAGGCATCCTTCAGGCAGAGACCGGATTATATTATTGTAGGTGAGATACGGGGTGAAGAGGCAAAGACACTGTTCCAGGCAATATCTACGGGCCAGCTGGGTTTTTCAACTATGCATGCCTCAAGTGCAAAGGGCGTGGTGGACAGGCTTACTTCCCCTCCTATGAATATTCCCCATTCTCTTGTCACAAGTATTGGATGTTTCTGCCATCAAATCACTGTTAAATATAAGGACGGGTCGATCCAGCGCCGCACCAAGAGTATAACTGAAATGATAATGAATAACGGTAAAATTGAACTCAATACTGTTTTCAAATGGAATCCACAAGCAGGTTTCGAATCCGTGGAACGCGATAATGGAAAATGGGAAAGCGAGCAGATTGAACATATATCTGCAAAAACAGGAGTGGATATATGTGAAATTGAAAAGGAAATGAATCAAAAAACAGAGATGCTTGTACAGATGGCGGAAAATAATGTTCATGATGTTGCAGAAATAGTCTCTAACTATTATAGAAAACACGGATTATGAATAATATTACTTACAGATTAATCGGTAAACCTATTGACCGGAAAAATATATTTCTGGAAAAGCCTCTGGAGCAGGCGAGAATAGGGATGACTGCGGGGCAGTATGTATCCACGGGGATACTGATTGGTATACTTGTTGTATCGGTAATTCTGGTGCTATATTATATATTCAGCAGAATGCTGCTGTTTTTTATTATACCGTTATATATTCTGTTGTTTGTTGCATACCCATTCTGGAAAGTTTCAAACCGTGCTTCTGAAATTGAAAAAGACCTTCCTCACGCCCTGAATTATATATCCACAATGGTTGCTGTTGGTGTTAGTATGCCAAAAGTTTTTCAATCGATTTCCAAAGAATCATCTTTTGGAGAAATACGTAATGAGTTTGATAGTATATACAGGGATATCGAATTTTTCGGAGCTGACCTTAGCACTGCCTTGATGCGGGCAGCAGCAAGAACTCCTTCTAAGGATCTTGCCAACACTTTCAATAATATTATAGCCATGCTTGCAGCCGGAAGTGATCTGAGTACTGTGCTGCGAAATACCGCTGAAATGCACATCCATAAGCATTACCGTAAATTTGACCGTGTTGTTGATAACCTGAGCATATTTGCTGAGATATATATAATACTTGCAGTTTTTGTTCCTATTCTCTTTATGATAACTTTTCCGGTGGTCGAAGTGATAACTAATTTCTTTGCAGGAACATTCGGAACCGAACCTGCACAGATTATAAATAAAGCCACGGTGGAAGCTGTGATTTATTTAACAATACCTACTGTTTCGATTATGGCACTGATCTTATTAGATGTTATTATACCAGAGGATATGAAAACATGAAAAAAATGATCCCGGTTACTGCAGTTTGTCTGTGCAGTGCTTTTTGCCTCCTGTATTTTTTGGTGTCAGAGAAGGTGTCAGGGGATGATTATATTTTTCTCATGTTACTTTTGTTTTTGCTGCCGCTATCTTTAAAGGTGTTTTTAAATTATCGCCGACTTTCCGGTAAGGAGAAGAATTATCCGATTTTTGTGCGTGATCTAACACTTAATATAAAAACCGGCATGGATCCTGTAAAGGCGATTCTCATGCTTGAAGACAATGATTATGGTGCATTGGGGGATGATGTGAAACTGCTGGCATCAAACCTTAAGCTTGGGGTACCCCTGAGTCAGGCACTTGAGATTATGGCACATAATACTAAATCCGGAAAGATCAAACGCACCATTTCTATTATCTCAGGTTCTGTGAAAACCGGAGGACGAATTGAAGAGGTGTTCACAATACTTACGGCATATCTAATTAATGACAGGGAAATGAAATCCGAAATTAATAGCAAATTGCTAATATATCAGTCAATATTTTTTATAATATTCATCATTTTTATATTCATGAACTATTTTTTACAAAATAGTATTCTTCCAATGATGGTAGAAAGTGGTTTTCCTGTTGATGAGGAATTTTACGGAATGCTCATGTTCAGAAGCACAATACTTCTTGGCGTATTCATGGGGCTGGTATCAGGCAAACTTGCAAAGGGTTCAATATCTGGCGGGATGCCGGATGTATTTTTGCTGGTATTTGTCGGATGGGTCTTAAACAGGACGATATTTTAAATCCTATCATAAATTATTTTCCCGTTACGCCTGAATCGATGATATCGGAAAATACCCCTTAGTTCCTGTTATATCTTCAAGTGTATACAATCGAAGGTTGCCCTTACCCGATAATGCGCGTTCCAGGATGCAGACCGGTTATCGATTCGGATTCAACTCCCTCCTGCATGATAACTTCTGAAACTGCCGCAGGGTCGTTGCCATTCATGACAATGGTCTCAATCTCGCATCGCTCGATGATCTTTGCAGCGAGAGGGTCAACCGGGGATTTTGAACCTGCTTTCATTTCGGTTGACATGACAACATTGACCAGTTCCTTTGCAGTCATTTTTTCGAACTTAACTGCATCATGATCTGTTTGCGGGTCTGCCGAATATACACCATCCACGGATGTTGCTATTACCATCAGGTCCGCATCCATGTATTCTGCCAGTATTGCAGAAACCGCATCTGTGGTCTGTCCCGGGATTACGCCACCCATGACAACGATCTTGCCGCTTGTAAGTGCTGCTTCGGCATCCTTGTATGTTCGGGGGGGTTCGGGGAATGCATCAGCTCCAAGTGCCGATATGAGAAGTTGGGCATTTAAGCGTGTTACATCTATCCCTATGAAATCACACACAACCTCATTTGCACCTACGCTGCGAGCCACATTGATATAATTCCTTGCAGCTACGCCTCCGCCTGTTACAATCACTAACCTGTGTTTTTTTGCAAGAGCGCTGAGAGCATTTGCATATGAAATAAAACTATCCGGGTTCAAGTCTTTAGCAAGTATAGATCCGCCTAATGATATAATCACTAACATGGTAATCTCTGTTCATTACGAGTTCCATGTTTAAAAACTATCGTAAGTATGTCAGATAGTGATGATGTGTGAAAGTTTCATTGTGCAGTCCCGAATGCACACTGATCCTGTATACGAAATTAACCGGAAGTTCACAAATCAGAAGGCTGATGGGAAAATGTCAAAGTACTAGATATAAAAATATATGAAAACGAATTTGCCGAGACACCAGAACAAAACATCAACATCGTTTAAGTAGACGTAAATCATAGGTAATGCAATGAGCAAGACCAGCGGATACTTTAAATATTTCACAAAGGAAGAATGCTACCCGAACCAGGAAGAGGCGATGGACAAGATCCACGCAGCACTGCTCCGGAAAAACATAATTCTGTTTGAAGGAGCATGCGGTACCGGCAAGACTCTTGGTGCGCTTGCACCGGCACTGCATGTGGGAAAGCAATTGAAAAAGACCGTTGTAATCGCTACCAATGTCCACCAGCAGATGGTACAGTTCATAAACGAAGCCCATGATATCAAAAAGAACAATGACATAAAAGTTTCTGTTGTGAAAGGCAAGAGTGCAATGTGTCTTCACGGGATCGATTATGAGGAATGCAGTCTTAAACGCGAGAACACGTTTGAACTAATAGAGATCGAACGTGAGATCCATCTCAAAAAGCAGGAACACAAATCTGCTAATGAGAACTACAAAAAAACACGTGATCCGTCACTGATCGCACTTCTAAACGAGCTGGCAAGTGAGATGAATGTCGCGCAGGAAAAACTAAAGGGTATACGTGACCGGGCATGCAACGATTTCTATGAAGTCCTGCGCTCGGACAGCGAAACATTTCGCAAATGGTTGTTTGCGGCTGTTCGCTCTCCCGAAGAGGTTAATGATTATGCATTTAATCAGGGAATGTGCGGTTACGAGTTGCTGAAACGTGAGCTCAAACATGCAGATCTTGTAATATGTAATTACCATCATGTTCTAAATGCTGATATCTTCTCCACATTTCTCGGATGGCTTGACAGGGACCCCCAGGATGTAATATTGATACTGGACGAGGCACACAATATCGAATCAGCCGCACGCTCACATTCATCAATCACGATTACCGAACACACGGTCGAAAAAGCCATAGCGGAACTTGAGGCGAACATCGATGAAATGCCGGATGGTGGTGTGCACAATCTCTTTAGTATTTTGTTGAACGTAATGCGGGATACGTACAACTCAAGATTCAAATTTGGTGAACGTGAACGTGTGGGAAAAAAATGGTATGACATACGGATCAGTGACCCGTATGATCGTAATGATGTTGTCCGCGCGCTGTTTTTTCGTCAGGCAAAGGAGAAAGGATTTGGCGGTGAAAAAGAGATACAGGAACTTTTGACCAGTGCAAGTGAGTTTGGGGCAAAACTTGATGAGATATATCACGAGCAGTACAAAAAAGGACTGAGTAAGATATTAAAACACTCAAATATCTGTTATGCCGCCGATTTCCTATCATCATACCTTGTGCTTTCCAATAATCTCAACTACTACCCGATACTCAATGTAAGGCGGGATATTAACAATGAGGTATACGGCAGGATCGAACTGTTTACCTGTATTCCTAAGAATGTTACCGAGCCTTTATTTGATTCCGTGTTCTCGGCAATCCTGATGTCTGCGACCCTGCGACCGTTTGATATGATCAAAGCCACACTCGGAATTACAAGGGATACATGTGAGATAGCATATGGCACATCATTCCCCATGGAAAAGCGGCTTACAATCGCAGCAGCCATCCCGCCGCTGTTTGCAAAAAACCGTGACGATCCGCAAACAAAAGAAGCCATAGAGCAGGTACTGTTTGATTCCATAGAGCAGTCAAACGGAAATATAATCATATTCTTCCAGAGTTCATTTGAAGCAAGGCGATATTTCACTAAACTTGAAAAGGCATTTGATGTTCCCGTATTCCTTGATGAATTGGGTGTGTCGGCACAGGAGGTCAGGGAAGAGTTTTTCAGGATCGGAGAGGGCGGCGGCAAAGCTGTTTTGATTTCATATATCTGGGGTACTTTAAGCGAGGGTGTAGATTACCGTGACGGGCGCGGGCGAACTGTCATTATCGTAGGCGTCGGATATCCCGCACTTAATGATAGGATGAATGCTGTGGAATCCGCTTATGACCACATGTTCGGATACGGTGC
>JAUVKD010000108.1 GCA_030596385.1 Methanosarcinaceae archaeon
ATCAGCAGTTGACACTTGAGATCGCACGTATGGTGCGCGAATACTTCCTTCAGCAAAACGCATTCCATCCGGTTGACACATTCTGTCCATTTGACAAGCAGTACAAGTTGCTAAAAGCGATTTCCAAGTACGGTGATATGGCAAATGCAGCACTTGAATCCGGTGTTCCGATGAGTGACATTATTTCGGTTGAATCGAAGGACGAACTTGCAAAAGTTAAGTTTGAAGTGGATTTTGATTCTGCACTTAAGGTTGTTATGACTAAAATGGATGATGAATTTGCAAAACTCGGAGGCAAATAAACATGACCAAAGAATACAAGACGATCACGGAAGTTTCAGGACCACTGATCTTTCTTGAAAAAACAGAACCTGTTGGATATGGTGAACTTGTAAATATCAATCTTCCGGATGGTACGACAAAAAGAGGGCAGGTTCTTGATACGTCCGCAGATACTGTTGTGGTTCAGGTGTTCGAAGGCACTGGTGGACTCAGTAACGAATCCGGTGTTGTGTTTACAGGCGAGACTATTAAATTATCTGTATCAAAGGACATGCTCGGTCGAATTTTATCAGGTTCAGGCGAGCCATTGGATGGCGGACCAAGAATTGTTCCTGATGACAGGATCGATGTGAACGGTGCATCAATGAATCCATATTCAAGAATGCCACCTGAGGATTTTATCCAGACCGGTATTTCAACTATCGATGGTACTAACACTCTTGTAAGGGGACAGAAACTTCCTATCTTCTCGGGATCAGGTCTTCCACATAATGAAATTGCACTTCAGATTGCCAGACAGTCAAAGGTTTTGGGTTCTGATGAAGAGTTTGCGGTGGTATTTGCTGCAATGGGTATTACCAATGAGGAAGCCCAGTATTTCATGGAGGATTTCGAGAAGACTGGTGCGCTTGAGCGTGCTGTTGTATTCCTAAACCTTGCAGATGATCCTGCTGTTGAGCGTTTGATCACTCCAAGGATGGCACTTACTGCGGCTGAATATCTTGCATATGAGCATGATATGCATGTTCTTGTTATCCTGACTGATATTACTAATTACTGTGAGGCACTGCGCCAGATGGGTGCTGCTCGTGAAGAGGTGCCTGGCAGACGTGGTTACCCCGGGTATATGTATACTGATCTTGCATCATTATATGAACGGGCAGGAGTTATCAAAGACAAGAAAGGTTCGGTTACCCAATTCCCGATTCTTACAATGCCTGGTGATGATATCACTCATCCGATCCCGGATCTCTCCGGATATATTACTGAAGGGCAGATCGTGGTTTCAAGGGAACTTCACCGCAAAGGTATTTATCCACCAATTAACGTGTTGCCATCACTATCCCGTCTTATGAATTCGGGTATTGGTGAGGGTAAAACACGAGAAGACCATAAGGCAGTCTCTGATCAGATGTACGCACTGTATGCGGAAGGTCGTGATATGAGAGGACTTGTGGCGATTGTGGGTAAGGATGCATTGTCTGAGAAAGACCAGAAGGTTCTTGAATTTGCTGATCTGTTCGAAGACAGGTTTGTACGCCAGAGCAGGGATGATGATCGTGGTATTATAGACGATACTCTGAAAATTGCATGGGAGATATTGGCAGAAATACCTGAATCACAACTCAAAAGGATTGACAATGAGTTCATCGAAAAATACCATCCTGATCACAAAGTCAAAAGCGATTAGGGTTGACAAAGGTGATGTACAATGGGCGCAAATGATGTAAAACCAACACGGTCTGAACTTATTGAACTCAAAAAGAAGATCAAACTTTCCGAGAGTGGTCATAAGTTGCTCAAAATGAAGCGAGATGGCCTGATCCTTGAGTTTTTTGAGATCCTGAACAAAGCGAAGGATGTCCAGTCTGTGTTGAATACTTCCTTTAAGGAAGCTTCGGAGAAGATCGGCATTGCAAAGTCAGTGGAAGGTACCATTACTGTAAAGTCCACTGCGTTTGCTTTAAAGGATGCGCCGTATATTGAGGTTGAGAGCATTAATGTTATAGGTGTTGTTGTACCGAAGATCGAATCATCAAGTGTGCGCAAGCCAATGAACAAGCGTGGATATGGTGTGCTTGGAACGAGTTCTTATATCGATGAGGCAGCAGATTCGTATGAGATACTTGTTGAGAATATCATCCTTGCAGCCGAGATCGAGACGACTATGAAGAGACTTCTTGATGATATAGAGAAGACAAAAAGGCGTGTAAATGCTCTTGAGTTTAAGGTTATTCCTGAACTTAGTGAGGCCATGATCTTTATTCAGTTGCGTCTTGAAGAGATGGAGCGCGAGAACACGTTTCGGCTCAAGAGAATTAAGGCATAATTATTACCATGCAGTCAGAATCTAATGGTCAGCCGAATCCGGCTGAAAGATTCATTGGATACGTATCCAGACCCGAAAATCTTGCACGCATACTCAGGTGGGCGTGGCTGATCTCACTTGCGATGCTGGTTTTGGGGTATTTGATTATTTTTTCTGAGATTTCGTATTATTTGGAGTAATTGTATGCACCTGTGTCAAAAAGTACACTGACATGATATGCTCGATAATTTTACGATTTGTTATTTATATAGACCAGATGCAAAGACCTAATCATAAAACGGTTTAAATGATTGGAAAACATATAATTTAATATGTTTGAAGAACTTTTGTTTGAAAATATCGATAAAAGGCTGTTAACTTATTTAGTTCCTCTTGGGTACATGATTTTCATATTATATTTTTATGGGAGTAAAAAATGGACGGATGAATTTTCGGATTTTGATAAATTATCATTTTCAATGGTAATCAGTTTTATTGTGCTGTATTGTTTGGTAATACCAATTTCTTTGACATCCATAAGCATTCATAACTTTTTTATTTTTAATGGTGAATCGCGTATTATAAGTCCATCTCACTCACAATTCATCGGCGTATGCATAATTTATTTATTTATTTATTACATTTGCCATTTTATTTGCGATTAGAACGAATTCAAATGGTTCTTTGTATGAAGATAAAAAAGTATACACTGGTATTTATATAACGGTTTTATTTTTTCTATTGTTTTTTTTAACATTATTATGTTTTTTAGCAATATCATTATATATTAGCGGATATATTGAATATTTTGTATATATTGGTCGTTATATACTCAAAAGTTGCATACTTCTTTTTGTACTTTTATTGATTTGTTTCACTACGCACAAAAGCCATGGCAATCCACTTTATTTTATTTATCCTTACTTAAGTAGAAACAATACGAAACGCTATGCTATAATCGCTTTAATTATATTTTTAACATTTTCAGTTGCCACAGGAATGTTTCTCTTTAAGCCATTAATAGTAGAAAACGAGGAGCAAGTTAATGAAATGAATATCGAGTTTCTGCCAGTTTCAGATATACAAAAAAACAAATCCATCATTTCCACAAAACAGATTGAAAAAAAGTATACTATATTAACGCCCATTCTGATTTCCTGGGTGAAAATTGAAACAAATTTAACATTAGAAAGTGCCAAGGGTGAGGTTAACGGTGATGACAATGAATATTACATAAATGATAATTATTTTATAGTTAATGATTCGTCAAAACAAGTAAATGTAACTGTGTTAGGTATAATTGAAAACATTTATCTTTCAAATGAATTGACTTATGATATAAGCTATCCTACATTTCAAAATGAAATTGAAATGGTAAATCTTACATTAACAAATAACATACCTGCTACTATTGAAATTGAAGAAATATCAATACGAGTTAATGAAAATTATGTTTTAACCGAAGATAATTTTGTTAAAACACGACTTTTTGCAAATGGAAATGGTAATATTAGGTATTATGAACAAGATGGATCGACTCTTCATTTGCTAAATACACATTTGTACGAAAATGCAAGTGGTACAATAAGCCTAATTTTAACAAAGCAATGACAAAATACTGACATGAGAAATCAATAAGTCAATTTTGCTATAAAAAACCAAATATGTTTCGGAAGATATGCATACCCCTACTAATACCTCAAAAACCGGTCGTGCCCCAGAAATCGTGACTTTCCATAATAATCGTTGTGCTGCAAGACTGTAGACATATTTCAAGTATGTTGCTCGGAATCAATATCAGTAGCGGACTTGAACGATGATAAAAGCACATTAGGTCACGTGACTTGGGACACGACCCAAAAACCACTCCTGTGCAGCCGGTTTAATTATATATATGGCAGTGGATGCAGCTGCGCCAGAAGTGACGGTGCCGATTGGTGATTAGTGAATGGATTTTGCCGAATGTGTAATTGTGAGAGTTCAACCGGAGGAAGAATCTAGTGCGGCGGAAATACTTTGGTGTGCCCGCCCGAGTTGCAACCCGGACGCAATAGAAGGCGCGTGGGGGTGGATAATAACTACCATACCACGCAGCAACTTGCTCTGCGAATCTGCGAGTGCTTGTAGCAGTGGCAGTCCATTACCCATAGTGCATGGGTGCGCGGAAGAGAATAAAGGACGAACGGACGCGCGCCGTCTGCTGCAGTGTTTGGCTGAGGCGGGCGCGGTGCTTGCAAAGAATAGCGGCATGTTGTTCACAGCTACATAGCCGTTATGGTCGCTAATATGCAGGGCTATTATTATAGTAAGGGCTGAAAAAAACACCTAAACAGAAAAAACATGAAATATAACACAGGCGCCTTATATATCGTATGTAGAAATCGTCGGAAAAGACCACATTATGAGGCATTTTAACTTATGAATCAAATACGGTACATCACACCATAGCGTTTTATTTAGAATATTATTCAAAATATCCAGATTTTACCACTTTTCCGACAGCCTCTATGTAATCAACTAAATATAGGATCCTTATCAACTATCACGATGTTGTCCTTTGATTCAATTTCTGTGATTAATTCTTTAACATCCTCTTTATTCAGGATGTTTTCTTTCCATAACGATTTCAATAAATGAGGTAGCAACAGACATTGTATGCCGTGTTTTTTGCAATAATTG
>JAUVKD010000027.1 GCA_030596385.1 Methanosarcinaceae archaeon
ATATTTTTAGCAAATATATAGTCTTTCTTATCTATTAATTCTTTCCGTAGCATCCTTACAAAAAAACATGCCCCAAATCCGTGTAAATCAGTGTCTAAAAACACACCCAATTTTCACCAGCCCCACGCTCTGCACACAACCATACAGAAACATGACGATGTTGCAGAACACGGATTGGACGGATGACACTGATCTGCACGGATCTGAACTAAAAATCCGTGTAAATCCGGTAGGAATTCGCTCAAAATAACCGCAGATGAACGCAGATTTCGCATGCAGTATCCGCGTTTATCTGCGTTCATCTGCGGTTTAAAAATTACATAATTTATATATTTTAACAGTCACGGCAGAGCCTCCAACCACACAACATGCACAAACCACATCACCACGGCGGCGCAAGCATTTGCACAAACATCTAGCCACTATGGAATATGGACAGGATTAACAGGATTGACAGGATACGAATATTGCAATCAATCCTGTAAATCCTGTCAAAAATATTGTTCCAAGGCATTAATTTCGAGCGACAGACGCAGATTCAACCATAAATCAGCGTTAATCAGCGTCTAAAAAATGTGTAAAGACGCAGATTAACGCTGATTTACGCAGATTCCATTTTGCGAGGGGCTTGATTTGTCTGCCCGCAATTACTCTCCTCAAAAACCGCACATGATCATATCTCTGTGGCACTATAATTACATAAATTATATATTTCAACAGCCATAGCGGAGCTTTCTTCTGCTCTCCGGACCCGATCTGCCAGATGTCCTACCTCAGTCACAAAATATTTATGTAAATAAAACATAATTACGCCACATAATTTGTAAAAGAATTGCATATCAGGATCAATGGCATTATCTATCGGGGTGATAGAATGGAGTATGTGAACAAAAAGTGTCCGATCTGTGGAAAAGAGTTCATGGTAGTGGCAAGCGCTGCTGAGAAGGAGCTGGGATGCACGATCAGGTGTTTGGGTAAAATACAGGAGATTGGTAAAGGTGGCCTGGCAATTGAAAACTGTTGAGTAATTGACAGTTTAAGTTCAGAGAAAAATAATGTGGGGGTCATTCAATTAAAAACAACGATCATTCCTGGCACCCGCCCCGAGATCATCAAGATGAGCCCTGTGATCTGTGAGTGTGAGAGGCGGGGGCTGGATCATTACATCCTCCACACAGGCCAGCATTATTCTTTTGAGATGGACCGCGTGTTCTTTGATGAACTCAACATGCCGGCGGCGCGGTACAATCTGGATGTTGGTTCAGGCATTTAATAATTCTAACGACGAGGAAAGATATGAATACGAAATCCGTCAAGATGCACAAATCATCTAAAATATATGGCAATTCCAGGGTTTCCGATGGAACTATAATTCTGGAAAATGTAGTTCTGGGTTATCCGGAACATGCGATATTAATTGATATCATGAGACAAAATAAGGATATCGAAGATTACGATTTTTCTGGATGTACCATTGGTTCCAATTCAATTATACGACCTGGTTCTACAATATTCAGTAATGTAAAAACCGGTGATAATTTCAAGACCGGGCACAATGTTTTGATACGTGAAAAAACAATTATTGGAGATAATGTTCTTGTCGGGTCTAACGTCATTATAGATGGCAATGTGACGATTGGAAATAATGTCAGCATACAGGGTAATGTATACATTCCAACAGATGTCATCATCGAAGATAACGTGTTCATTGGACCTTGTGCCGTACTCGCTAATGACAAATATCCCATACGCAAAGAATATAATCCAATGGGGCCGATCCTGCGGAAAGGTGCATCTATTGGTGCAAACGCCACAATCCTACCGGGAGTTGAGATCGGGGAAGGTGCTATAGTCGCAGCGGGAGCGCTCGTTACCCACAATGTGCCGCCATGGAAACTTGCAATTGGATTTCCTGCTAAAGTAAAAGATCTGCCGGACGATTTGAAACAATTAAATAGTATATAATTAAATTGTAAATAATCATGTGGGGTAAAAAATGATTCCAATTGCAAAACCATTACTTGATGAGAAGGAAATCGAAGCTGTATCAAACGTTTTACGCTCAGGCATGATTGCCGAGGGTGCACGTGTTGCAGAATTTGAAGAAAAGTTCGCTGATTACATAGGTGTAGAACATGCTGTGGCCGTAAATTCCGGTACAGCTGCACTTCATGCATCATTGCTGGCACACAGCATTGGTGTCGGTGACGAGGTGATCACAACATCTTTTAGTTTTATTGCAACTGCAAATTCGATATTGTTCACCGGTGCAAAACCCGTGTTTGCAGATGTTGAGTATGACACATTTAATGTTGACACCGATTGTATTATCGATAAAATTACACCTGACACAAAAGCATTGATGCCGGTACACCTGTACGGGCACCCTGCGGAAATGAAAGCAATTATGGAAATTGCAGAGGATCATGATCTCATCGTGATCGAGGATGCATGTCAGGCTCATGGGGCAACTTATGGCGGTAAAAAGGTTGGATCATTTGGGACCGGATCTTTTAGTTTTTATCCCACAAAGAATATGACCACCAGTGAAGGTGGCATGATTACAACTGATGATAAAGCGGTTGCTGAGCGTGCACGGATGATTCGCTCGCATGGTTCAAAACAGCGTTATCTTCATGAGATTGTTGGGTACAATCTGCGCATGACTGATATTTCAGCTGCTATCGGGCTTGTGCAGCTTGGTAAACTTGATGATTTTACTTCTATGCGCAAGGAGAATGCTAAGGTTTTATCTGATGCTCTTGGAGGTCTTGATGGTATCACTGTTCCTGTTGTAAGAGATGGATGCAACCATGTTTTCCACCAGTACACAATAAGAGCGGAAAAACGTGATGATTTGGCGGCAATGTTAAATCAAAGTGGTATAGGGACAGGAACGTATTACCCGATACCGATCCACAAGCAGCCAGTATATACGGATCTAGGTTATAACGATAATTTGCCTGAATGTGATAAGGCGGCAGGGGAAGCACTTTCCCTTCCTGTGCATCCGGGTGTTTCAAAGGATGAGTTAAAGACGATCATTGAAAGTATTAAAGATTGGGTGGTAGAAAATGATTAAAGCTGGTGTGATTGGTGCCGGTGCTATGGGGCAGCACCATGTAAGGATATATCATGAAATGGAAAATGTAGAACTGGTAGGTATTTCGGACGTTTCTGAGACACGGGTAAAGGAATTATCAGAACAATACGATACGAACGGTTTTACTGATTATAAAGAGTTACTTGCACAAGGTCTTGATGCGGTGAGTATTGTTGTGCCTACGACCCTGCATATGGCGGTGGGTCTGGATGTCATTGCTTCAGGCGCAAACCTGCTTGTTGAAAAACCCATTGCAGATACGCTGGAAAATGCTGAAAAGTTAACGAGAGCTGCTGAAGATGCAGGTGTTAAGTTAATGGTGGGACATATCGAAAGATTCAATCCGGCAGTCACAAAACTTAAGGAGATCATTGATTCCGGATTGTTGGGTAAGATCGTATCGATCTCAACACGCAGGGTAGGGCCTTATAATCCCAGAATAAGGGATGTAGGTGTGATACTTGATATCGGTGTGCATGATATTGATGTAATATCCTACCTGTATGGTAAAAGGGTGAATGAGGTCTACTCCATTGCCGGTGCTGATATACATTCTTTTGAAGACCATGCTGCGATCGTACTTCGTTTCGATCATGAATTTTCAGGAATTGTGGAGACGAACTGGCTTACACCCCATAAAGTAAGAAAACTGACTGTTATTGGAATTGATGGTGTGGCATATCTTGATTATATTGACCAGACCGTGGAATTACATGACGGAGAATGGATCAGAAAGGCCAAAGTTGAAGAGGCCGAACCTTTAAAAAGGGAACTTGAACATTTTATTGATTCTATATCAAATGGATACGAACCAAGGACTTCTGGCGAGGATGGTATTCATGCCCTTAAGGTTGCCATGGCAGCGATTGAATCGTATACTGAAGGTAAAGCTGTGAGAATTTAACATTCTATATAGTTAAAAAGCGGCACAATACCAAAACCCAGTAATTTTAACAATTATATTAGACACAGATTTGACCTTATGCGAGGGTGTGTTGCAATTCTCAATCCGTGTCTGAAAAATAACTGGAAAATGATATTGTGTGATTTCCAATAGATAAAATATAAATGTAACAAACTCAAGTTACATCTATGCCCTATCCTTTTGCACATTTCATGTTTTTTATGTATTGTTTTTCTACAGTTGCTGTTTATACGACAATACGGTCAAACCTTCACCACAAATTAACTCTCAAAGACAATTTGCACATTTTACTGCTAATATTTGTTGGTGGGTTCAGTTCACTGCTGCCGGACATTCCGGCAGTTTACAATTATTTTGTAAATGATAATTTGCAACATACCATGTTCTGGATAATCCCGACACATTCACTGCTGTTTAGTTATTTTGCTTTTATGCTGGCGGTGTTCATCGGATATGCTGTATACCGGGATCTCGATAAGGCTGCATATCTGGGCGTCTTTGCTGAGGCTGCGTTTCTTTCTCATCTGCTGCTGGATGATATTGCCGAAGGCGCGTTAACGTATCTATATCCGTTGTATAATGAACCAATCAGTGTGTTTTCGTATATGGATATGGATTACTCGGATATTGGCTTTTCAAATTATATTATAGCGTGTTATGTGTCGATTTTCTTTGTTATTTGCGTGATGGTTATGTCGATTTTTGCACTGAACAAGCTTGGTTTCGAATTCGAGTATAAATCATTGAAGTGAATGAAAAGTGTATGGAGCAGATGCAGATTTGACTTTGAATTAGTATTTAAAAATCAAATATAAATTTTTACAAATATGGTGCATGACTATGGATGATTTAAAATATCACCAGATTACGGAGAAAATTATTGGTGCATCTTATGATGTTCATAATTTTCTTGGTTCTGGTTTTTTAGAAAAGGTTTATCAGAATTCACTTGCAGTAGAACTGCGTTCACTTGCCTTTAAGGTTGATGTGGAAAAACCTATTAAAGTAGCATACAAAGGTGAAATTGTTGGCAATTATTTTACCGATATTATGGTAGATGAAAAGGTGATCGTTGAAGTGAAAGCAATAAAGGATTTGTCTACGATCCATGAAGTTCAGCTTGTTAACTATCTTAAAGCAACGGGAATTGAAGTAGGACTTTTGATCAATTTTGGAAATTCTGTACAAATTAAACGCCGTGTGCTGGACAAATAAATTTGTTGTGATGAAAATCAATACGGGTTGAATCAGTGTCTAAGAAAATATAAAATTTATAAGACACAGATTTACACCGATGAACACGGATTTAAGGTTTCATTTCAAAACATCCCAATCAGTTTAAGCCGGAAATCGGGGTGGATTGACATGGACGACGAGAATATTCCCCATTCGGTTGAATTGACTCGAACTATATGTTTGTAAAACATACATTATGGAAAAGAATCATCGTGACGTAATACCACAATATTTATCAAAACAAAAGCACGTCATACATAATATGAATAAGACCGAATTGATCCACCTGGGCGAATCTGAAACCTTGGAATTCAAACAATCACTGTCATTGAGAGATGACATTGGTAAAGCCATCTCTGCGTTTTCCAATACGAATGGTGGAGTGGTCATGGTCGGTGTGGCTGACAAGGGGGATATAATTGGAGTTGGCATTGGGGCAAATACGATTGAAAATGAAGCGGATTATATCAAAAGGCACACTGACCCGCCAATATATCCATTTATCAAGGTTTTCGAAGTTGATGGCAAAAACATCGTTGCAATTGAAGTGGAAGAATCCAGTGATAAGCCTGTTTTCTTTAAAAAATATGCGCACAAACGAGTAGGGAAATCCAGCCAGCGTATGTTATCATCTGAGATGCGAAGGCTTGCACATGAAGATAAGCCAAAAATGCTATGGGACGAGAAGATATGCAAGGGTGCAAGTCTTGAAGATATAGATGAAGATAAGGTGCGATGGTTCCTGGAAAAAGCAAGATTTGAACGAAGATTAGATGTTGGTTATGACACTCCGATCATAGATGCATTGGAGAGGTTAAATCTTGTTGAGAATAATAATTTGACAAATGCAGCAATCTTATTATTTGGAAAAAGACCTCAGAAGTTCTTCCTGCAATCGAAAGTGAGGTGTGCACGCTACAAAGGTACTACGCCAATCGATTTTATTGATCTGAGAGTGATAGAAGGAAATATAGTTGATCAGGTGGATGATGCAGAAAAATTCATCCTCTCCCACATCAAAAAGGCAGCTAAAATTATAGGTTTTAAGAGGGAGGAAGCATTGGAATATCCTCTGAATGCTCTGAGGGAAGCTATTGTAAATGCAATTTGCCACAGGGATTATGCAGTAAGTAGTGATATTACAATCGGAATATTTGATGACAGGATCGAGATCTCCAATCCCGGAACTCTACCGGAACCACTGACACCTGCTGATCTGAAGCATAAGCATATGTCCATTCCAAGGAATCCGTTAGTTGCGAATGCATTTTTCATGATCCGCAATGTTGAACAGTGGGGAGAAGGAACAAATAAGATCGTACAATGGTGCACAGAATACGGATTAAGAGAACCGGATTTTGAAGATATTGCAGGAGGTTTTCTTGTCAGCTTTTATGCACCAGATGAGATATTATCACTAATCCCTGAATCAGGAAAGATCAATTTAGAGGAACTTGGATTAAATGAGAGGCAGATCAAAGGCATTGAACTCATTTTCAAAAATGGAAGAATTACAAATAGTGAGTATGCAAAAGAATTTAGCATTTCAAGAAATAGTGCAACCAATGATCTGACCGGTTTTATTGAAAATGGATTGATAATAAGAATCGGCAGGGGAAGAGGATGTTACTATGTCCCAAAAATTTGATTGTGCAATTATTGTGCAATTATTGTGCAATTATTGTGCAATTATTGTGCAATTTGGAAAGACAATACATAAATATGGATCATCACAACATTGTGCAGTAAACAGTGTACTAAAATGATTAAATGTATCAAACACATTGAATAATATTAGACGGGATGAACAGGATTTACAGGATATGGGTGACAATTTGCATTCTGTCAATCCTGTCCACAAATTTATCAGACTACAAAAAACATACAATACAATGGCACAGTTCCAAAACCAGTAATTTAAACAAATATATCAGATGCAAGTGTGACTACAAATCTGTGTCAATCCGTGAAATCCGTGTCTTTTAATTTTCAGACACAGATTTACACAGATGAACACGGATTAAAATGGTGTGCACTCGCCATCATGAGTACATATCGGTGTTAATCAGTGTTAATCAGTGTCTAAGAAAATGAAAAATTATAAGACACAGATTTACACCGATGAACACGGATTAGAATGGTGTGCACTCGCCATCATAAGTACAAATCGGTGTTAATCAGTGTTAATCAGTGTCTAAGAAAATGAAAAATTGTAAGACACAGATTTACACCGATGAACACGGATTAGAATGGTGAACATTCACGATCAAAAGTTAAAAATCGGTGTTAATCCGTGTCTGAAAATTAGATTTCAGACAAATATTTTAAGTCACACCAGCATCATCGATTCTATTCAACAGTTATAAATATAAAAAATCATCATAACATATTAATTATTTAATCGGCGTCTAAAAAATATACAATAAAAGAGGCTAAGACGCTAATCCACAAAAATTACACCTCAGATCAGCATCTTAAAAATAACTGGAAAATTGTGATCAAAATGAGCAATAATTTAAAACAAATTCTTGATAAAAAAGGTCCGATCAAAAACATCGGCGTGATCGGCATGGGCTATGTAGGCATTCCGGCAGCGGCGTTGTTTGCCGATTTGGATTGTTATG
>JAUVKD010000056.1 GCA_030596385.1 Methanosarcinaceae archaeon
AGGACTTAATGTCTACACCGGCGAAGTCATTGATATGTGGGAAACTGGAGTTGTAGAGCCTCTCAGAGGCAAGACACAGGCGATCAACGCGGCCGCCGAATCAGCAGTAATGATCCTCAGGATCGATGATATCATCGCATCCACCAGCGCACCTGCAATGCCTCCTGAAGCAATGGGTGGCATGGGCGGCATGGGCGGCGGTATGGGTGGAATGCCTCCAATGATGTAATCACGGCAAAGATCATAATTTGACAGGTACAGTGTTTACTGTGCCTCTTTTCTTTTTTTGTGACCATTATTTCCCGATCTACTTCGCTACATCGGGTATGTCAATGATAATTTGACAGGATACTAAAAACAATCATTCAAGACACTTCAGTATGTCTTGTGTTTCATATCTTGGTTTTATTATACGTGTGCGTCCGCGCATACCCTTGCCTGAGAAATTGGCATCAACGAACTGGATCGTGTTTAGTTTGTTAACCATATCATAAAAACGTGTATAACCAAGTTTTGTAATTTCATGGAACGATCTATAAAGTTCTCCTGTTTGTACATTCTTACCTTTTGCGACTAAACGAAGCAGCGTCCTTTCATCGGGTGTGAGTGACTTGATACTCCGACAAAGATGCATCAATCTCGATGCTTCATAAGCCTTCTCAACATCTTCTATAGATATTATTCGACTTGCACGACGTTCGGCATTCAATCCCGAACGCTTAAGCAGATTTACACCCACACGCAAATCTCCTGTCCGGTCAACATAATCAACAATCTTATCTCGTACTTCATCAGAAACAACGTTCTGGAAAAATGCATGTTTGATCCTGTTTGAAATGATATCCTGCAATTCACCGTAATTATATCTTGGACAATCAATTTCCTCTGGTAAGAATACAGAACTTACTTTAGGATCAAACAGGTAAATCTTTCCGGTGTCACTGACAATGGCGATAACTCCGATCTTTGCTCCTGGTGATTGCTCGTGTGCGCGAAGAAGGGAATACAGAATTTCATCAGCATGTCCTTCATAGAACAAGTAATTAATATCATCAAGTGCAACGACCAGGATCTTCCCGGATTCTACTAAAAACTCTGTGACCTTCTCAAATAACTTGCGAAATGAAACACCTGATGATGGAGGAGATACATCGAACAGTTTTTTGTATATTCTGGAGATCACTGCAAAACGTGTCGAATCCATCTGGCAATTGACCTTAACGAATACGATATTATTTGTGTGTCCCTCCATATCCTCGAACACTTTTAATACAGCTGTGGTTTTTCCGGTGCCTGGGGGACCTATTAATAAACAATTTATAGGCCGCATTCCACGCATTGCCGGGCGCATGCTGTACATAAGCGCCTGCAGTTGAGTACCACGATGTGCAAAATACTCAGGAATATGGTCAGGTTCAAGCACTTCATCATTTTTAAAAATGGTCTCATCCCAGAGAAGCATGTCCTTATTCACTAAAGTATCTCCTTGATATCAATCCGGTTTATCATTAAACTTCGATTATTAACCTATACACCGCATAATACAAACTTTCCATACCTCTCAAAACCGCTTTAATCATATTTAAATTAAATCAATTTCTTTGTTCCGGAATAAAATAACTGATTATTCCTTTACGATTATGACATATGCCTTTCAATCCTATATTTTAGAACATATATTGGTAACTATTCAGCCATACGTAGACGTAATCGTTAGACTGAATTGTCCACAAATCGATTATGCACTCATCCGGCTGCCCTTCAACTTCCTATTGTGATTAAAACACTGCAACAGACGACTGTGTATACGTATCGCCCAAAGTTATTACTCGAAAAATATAGCCCTGCCAATCTGTTTTTTGATGTATCTGATCCAAAGAATTGTATCGTGTGATTTAATCCGACCGTAGGTATGATCTTTCTGGTAAAATATCATCAAAATCAATGATACATTGTATGAACTGCACACTTCAGACTAACATAATCATAATTTCATGCTGCAATAGACATTATAATATTATCAATATTCGAACTATACTTCTTCCGTGTCAGATAAACACGATTTTTCGATACTTTCAAATGTCCTGTCGAAATCCGGATTCAGTTCAGAATTATCCATCAATTCACCATATGCTTCATGTCTTGGGCTTACGATCATGATATGTGCAGGCGGATGGATCTTCTTCAATCTACTTATTGCCGCACCTGCATGATTTTCCAGTTCCACCAGTGCTGCTGAATTGCAAGTGTCCCTTAACGGTACTCCCATAACACTGGTAAGAATAGAATCTGCATAATTCGGTTCTATACGTTTTGGCTGGCATGAAAATCGCATATGCCCATACTGTTCCAAATCATGTAAAGCTATTTTCACTTTGTCCGCGTCATCAGCGCGAACCACTGCAAATGATTTCATTTTTTCCTCCACTACCGCTGTTGGTAGCCCCCCTTTCTCAATTACAAATAATACCTTACACTATATGAATCTTTTTGCTTGATTTTATAGTCTCTTACATTTGTTATGGCTTTTGAACTACAACAAATCGCATATTCTCTCCCCTCATGCAAAATTGAGTACCTGCTACCTCACAGGTAGCAGATAGCGTAAATGAACACATATTTCACATGCTGCAAGATTGATAAATGCAAGCGGATGTGCACATCTTTTATGCTTTATCAGCGCTCCCTGCAGTTATATATACCACTGTGAACATTATAGCCACACATTCATAATGACATTGATTTTCTTCTATTTATTATATAACACGATTCATATTACTCGACCGGAGAATTCATTTGAACAACACAACCATTGCATTAACAATCTTTTTTTTGTACTGGGTAATAGTATCAATACTTGAAAAGCGCGGCATACTTGAAAAATATAACATCAGTACATACGGTCCCGTACTCATGATACGAACCATGCGCGGGCAGAACCTTCTTAATACACTTGCCCGACCAAAAAAAATTTGGCGAATATTCGCAAATATTGGCATCCCACTCATGTTTGTGGGTATGGCTGCGATGTTCTTGATAATTATACTCTCAGACATAGTCCTGATCTCGTCCCCTTTGGATAACACAATGCCAGAACCCGGGAAATTCCATGAACCGCAGAACATACTATTAATTCCGGGTGTCAATGACTTCATCCCATTCACATGGGGAATCATTGCATTGATCGTTACGCTTGTTGTCCATGAATTCTCACATGCCATTCTATGCAGGGTGGAAGATATACGTGTTAAATCAATGGGATTATTATTTGCTCTTGTACCTATTGGAGGATTTGCCGAACCTGACGAAGAAGAACTGTTTGGGGTTAGCAAAAAAAAAGATGAATATGGAGAAATACAAACTGTCATTGATCCGGAAAAAGTTGCGACCCGCAACCAACGTGCACGGATACTGGCAGCAGGTGTTATGTCTAATTTTGTAGTGGCATTTGTAGCATTCCTGTTGTTCTTTGGTCCTGTTCTTGGGGCTATTGAACCCATGAGTGACACGATGGTTGTCAATGTAACACCAGGTTCATCTGCATTCGATGCCGGATTGCGGGAAGGAATGGTAATCACACAAATCGATAATACATTTGTTCAAAATGCACATGACGTTATTTTGTACACTAGCACAGTCGAACCGAATTCCATTGTAAAAGTACATGCTGCAAAAGACATGGTTATTTCAGTTTATGAAATAAAAACAGGTGAAAAAATAGAAGAAGACATCATCGGTGTTCGTGTAAAAGGCATTGTTGAAGGATCACCTGCTGAGGATGCAGGGTTTGAAATCGGGATGCACATGGTGAAAATTGATAATATATCTATGCACTCTGCTGAAGATTTCATTTTTTTCATGAATTCCACTCAGGCAGGCCAGACAATTTATATTGAGGCCCTGCCGGCAAACCAAACACTTGAGCAGGGTTCAACAGTCGGTATTACTATCGAACTTGCCCAATACCCGGATAAGACTGGCGAAAAGGGTTTCCTTGGTATATTTTATGGTTCTGACGGTGTAAAAAGTACATCTCTTGGTATATCAGTCGGTGAGTTTCCTGCAAATACATATCTTCGCCTGCTCAAAAGTATACCCTCAAGACTGGGTGATGTCACCGGATGGATAATCATATTCGGACTTCCGATCACTGGTTTTGCAGGTGAAGGATTCCCGGGATTTAGTGGCACATTTGCACAGTTTTACCAATCCGTCGGATGGGCTGAACCGCTTGGGATAGGTATTTTCTGGATAGCAAATACACTTTTGTGGATCGGATGGTTGAACTTCTATGTCGGACTTTTTAATTGCCTGCCAGCCGTGCCACTTGACGGCGGACATGTATTCAGGGATTATACTCAATTATTAATACATCGCATAACAGGTGATGAAACAAAAGCACAAAGGTTATCCGATTCAATTGCAGCAACGTTTTCACTGGTGGTGCTTGCATCATTCTTATTAATGTTATTCGGACCTACACTTGCAAAAATATTTTAAGTGTTACAGCATCCGAATATATTATAAATGTCATTCTTATATCACACCATATATATTTATAAAATGAGCGATAATACGATATCGGATACAATATAAAAACAGGAATGATGCCATGAAATTTCCAAAACTTGGAAGCCGCAATTCAATTGCAGTATATATTGCAACGGTGGTTATTTTAACGATTATTTATTGCTTTATTTTTATTTACCTGGCAACGATGGAACACCAGCTAGAACATGCCAATCCTATAACTGGTGTTTATTGGGTTATAAGCAGTATGACTACAGTAGGATATGGGGATGTAATCTTAACCTCAAATGCCGGTAAGATGTTTTCCATACTTGTCCAGATATCCGGAGTGTTCCTGATATTCGGTCTTATGTTTCCACTTGTGATTACTCCCTGGCTTGAGAGAACGATCAGGATAAATATACCCACACAGGCACCGGAAGGCATGACCGAACACATTATTATATGTGGATATAATCGGCTTGTTGAGACATTGATTGATGAACTGAAAGATCATGGCATTTCTTTCATCATTGTTGAAGATGAGGAACACTTAATACATGAATTAATGGAAAAGAACATACCCTGCGTATTTGGTTCGGCAAGTGATGAGCAAGTCCTTGAAAATTCAAATATCGATACAGCGAGGGGTGTCATTGTGAACAAGTCAGATGAGGAAAATGCAAACATCGTGTTGACAGTACGCGAGCTTACTGATGTGAATGTTATTGCAATAATTGAAGATGCATCCAAAGCAAAATATCTGAAATATGCAGGAGCAAGTAAAGTTGTTTCCCCAAAATCCCTGATAGGTCGTTTTATTGGCAAAAAAGCGTTAGATCCCTTTGTGAACAGGCTGACTGGTACAACCGAGTTTTTCGAAGGGGTTAGCATTGTAGAATTTCCAATATACCCGAAGAGTTCATTGTTAGGAATGACCCTGGGAAATGCTGCGATACGCGAGCGAACCGGTGCAAATATTGTGGGAATATGGAAAGGCGGCAGTTTGTCCTTTGATCCACATGCAGAATATATTATAAAAGACAATTCTGTATTTCTTGCAATAGGCACTACAGAACAACTATCAAAATTGAAGAATTTAACACAGTGATTATTGACATACAAGATTATAAATGGTAGATAAAATTATGGAAAGCGGACACCTGATCGTACTAGGATATGGAGATGTCGGTAAGCAGATAGTAGAAGTACTTCAGGACAGTGATGTTCGTTTTGTGGTTGTTGACGTGAGTGAACATGTACTTGAGAGTGTCAATTTTGAGTATGTGATAGGCAATGGTGCCGATGAAGAGGTTCTAAAAGAAGCAGGAATGGAAACTGCATCAACAGTGATAATTACATTAAACAGTGATACCGATGTAATATTTGCAACACTTATCTCACGCGGCCTAAACCCTGAATCTACCATATTTGCAAGGGCAAATTCGATAAAATCGATCGACAAGATATACAAAGCAGGAGCGGATTATGTGGCATCTCTGTCAATTGTAGCAGGTCAAATGCTTGCTAAAATGGTTGCAACATGCATGGATTGTGTGTGTGCAGACATTGATGAGGATATCGTGCTTTATGAAGGTATCGAAATTGAAAAACATTATGTGCATAAAGGGTCAGACCTTATTGGTAAATCTGTGGCAGAGTTGGACATAAGACACACAGTGGAATGTACAATTATCGGGATTGAACGTGATAGCAAAGTCATTACTGACATTGTTCCTTCAATAGTCATTAAAACAGGG
>JAUVKD010000153.1 GCA_030596385.1 Methanosarcinaceae archaeon
TCCAACCTCGTTCAAATAGTGCGCATCACTTCCACCGACCATGGATAAATGATGGCTTTTGCCGCATTTCATAACAAAATCCCTGGCAAGACTGTTGCTCTTTTCACTGATGCACCTTGAATTGAACACCTCTATAGCATCGATACCTTTCAAATATTTACTTATATTATCAAATCTGGCAGACCTGAATCTATCAAATGGATGCGGGACCACCACAATACCGCCTTGGTCATGGATTTCCTGAATGACTTCCATTGGAGTTCGTGATATAATCTCTTCTTGCAGATACAGCCCGATCAGTTCACCATTCGTGGTTTTTATTTCACACCCCACAATTACTTCAAAATCCGGTGTATCAAATCTCTTGGCAACGACTGCCCCTTTGATCGTGTCATGATCTGTCACTGCAATTCCATTAAGACCCCTTGAGATTGCCATTTTGACGAGGTCTTCCGGTTCAACAACTCCGCATCGTGGAGAGTATTTGGTGTGGGTGTGCAGGTCGTATTTCATTTTTCTCAAAAATAATATAGAATGACTATAGTAGTTGTCGTCCATGCGAGCAAATTAAACAAAGTCGGATGATCCTTAAATATCATCTCGGGCTCCCCGCCAAATTCATTTGAATGAATTAAGTGCAAGTACCTGAACAAACCATAAATAGCAAATGGTATTGTTAACATCATATAATAATTGCCAGTCAAAAATGTGTACATTGAATATGACACGATTAGCGAAGATGTGATGATGCTGATCATTTGTTCAAGCATCGGTACGGAGTAATCATCAAGGATCTTCCTGTGGTTGTTGGCGTTGCTACCTAGAAGAACAAGTTCATGCCTCCGTTTTCCAAGTGCCAGGAATAATGCCAGTAAAAATGTACAGATGACCAGCCACGGTGAAAATACTACCGAAATTGCAACTGCTCCGGCAATCGCTCGTATGACAAAACCTGTTGAGATGGTCAAAATGTCAACGATCACAATATGTTTGAGCCATAACGAATACATCATGAACAATAGAAAATATGAGATCGACACAAGACCAAATAAGGTGTTTAGTGAAAATGCACCATAAAGCGAACTTGTCAACAATATTAATGCAATAATAGATGCATGCGAGCGTTTTAATTTACCGGATGCGATTGGACGTTTTCGTTTGGTTGGATGCTGGCGGTCTTTTTTGATATCTATGATGTCATTTATGAGATATACACTGCCCGACAGCAAGCAAAAAATGATGAATGCTGTGATGGAATCAATCCATGCGCTTGTGCTTGCAAGGTTATGGGAGAATATTATCGCTATGAAGACGATGAGATTTTTGTACCATTGCCGGGGACGGATGGATCGTATAATTGGTTTAAGCATTGGATCACTTTAATTTATGGAATATATTAATGTTTACAAGCATAATTGGTGTTATGTACTTAATATATATATTCCAGTAATTGTGGTTTCAAGTCTTGCATTGTTTTGAAGCCACCCAATAACATTGCCTCTGGGATCCGCAGCATTGATATCCCCAGTCATCACAAAATACACTTTATTAGGTTTTGTGTTTGCGACGATCTCGTCCAGTGCTTCAGGAGTATTTGCAACACCAATGATAGATGTCCCATCGGTTGAATTATCATAATAGTATTCCAATGGTTTCCCCATATATCCAGGAAGTGGTACTATAACATCACCTGATTGAGTTCTACTTTCAAGATAATCAGCAGTACCCCTCCAATCATTCTTTTGAGATGTTGTGTAATAATTTTGAATGGGGTTGAAACTGATAACACAAAATAATAGTATAATCCCCAGAATTATGAATGATTGGTTTTTTTGTGCTGCATGTAATTTTGTTTTTGATAAGCCATTTGTTAGGGACAAAAGTCCAGCTGTTGCTGTTACTCCTCTGGAAATAAGAATTAGGAATGCTGGAAGTATGAATATGAGATATCTTGGCTGGATCGGCATCAGTGCAGCTAGATAGTAACTCACCATTATTGGCAGAACAAACCACATCCCAAGCAAAAACATCTGCTTTTTGTTGTGAATAATTGATGCTACGATCCCAATTATAAATAACAATAAAAACGTTGTCGATGGCGTCATTGAAAACGTACTGAATCTAGCTAATAATATTCCCACGAAGTTTGATTGACCTATTCCCCAAGTAACTTCCCCTCCAACTCTTGATGCAGCCTGATCAATAAATACCTGTATTCTTGGTATTATCAAAAATATGATGATTGCTGTACTTGCACCAAATAATTTTACATTTCTTAAATCTTTGAATTTGATGTTTAGTGCACTGCCGCCATTTATTGAAATTTGTGTTAATACATAAAATGTGATCTCAATCGGGAATATGAAAAAACCAAAATAATGAGTATATATACCCAACGTGGTAGAGATTATAAAACCTAGCCACAGCCAAGTTTTGCTCTCTTCTACTGCAGAGTAAAAGAAATAGATCGATGCAAGTACCAAAAATGCGAGCAATGAATACATTCTGGCTTCCTGAGAGTAATAGATGTGCATCAAGGATATCGATAATAAAAATGAACTGATCAATCCTTCCTTCACACCAAACAGACGCTTGCTCACCAGATACATAAATGGGATGGAGAGTATTCCAAATATCATAGATGGAACCCTGACCATGAACTCAGATTGCCCAAACCATGTCATGAAATGCAATACGATATAATAAAAAGCTGGATGTACATCGCTTTTCGTGGTTCTAATAATCTCAAAAAGATCTTTTTCTGAAATCAATATGCTAGTCGCCTCATCTAACCAAATACACTCCATACCAAGTTGATATACTCTGAGGAATGTAGCAAGTACAAATATCAATGCTAATATTTTTAGATCTGTGCGAGATGTAAATTCCTGTATCACCCCAGACACACTGATACCCTTATCCTTTGGAAACTCCGATGTAGCGGTGTGTTCAGAAGTGTTTGAAATACTGTTATCTTGAATTTTTGAGGATTTCGTGTCGTTGACGGATGTGACTTTAGACATTTTCTTTTTTTGTCCTTTTGCTTTTGTATTTGCCCTTGATGCCATATTCATAACCACCGTTTATTTAACGATCAATACGTTGAAAATAACTTACCCCATTCGGTCTTCATGAATTCTGTGACTCGTTTTTTTCCAATCAGTGGGTACCATAGATAATCATGATATCCAGCCGATGCCATGATCGGTAATTTGAATAATGGGGTATGGAATAGCAGCGGTTCTAAAAACTTCAACGCACCCTTTCGGAACAATTTATCACCGGATATCACGAGGCTTTCCCCAACATTAAAATGGTAGTTCACGTTGTTTATGTCTTCACCGATTATCTCGATCTTATCAGTATCACCACAGCCCAATCCCAGTTCATCGGCAATACGGATCTTATCAATTGTCATTGGATCGAAACCCATCATTTTGGCACTCACTGCATCAATCGCAACCTGATCAGCGCTTGCAAGGATATGGTTCTCGATCTTCGGGACCATTGTTCTTGGACCGGCTCCGTCACCGCATACTGTGCCATCCATTACTGCAAATATCCCTGTGTGGATCTCCTTTTGTATACTTAGCAAGTCCACCAACACTTCATGGATGTGTTTGTGCGAATGATGTCTGCGTTCCCGCAACAGTCCACCAAATGCATTTTTCATTGCACCGGTCATTGTTGTGTGCCCGTGAGTCTTCTGTGTAGGGAGATGGAGAACGTTCGCCCCGATAAATGGTTTTGGAACCTGAAAACCATCAGGGAACACTTTATTCATTGCAAGCATCTTTGCGCATGGTTTGTAGTCTACCCATTCGACATCTGTTAATGGGATGAAGTCTACGTCATATTTTTCAAGGATTGGAAGCCACTTATTCTGTCTGGCACCTTTCATGGGTTTTGTTACAACTGTTTTATTCTCCATTGCAACGATGTCTTCATACCCGTCATCCCGAAGCGTTTTCAATATGCCATCGAGTTGCCAGGGTTCAGTTGAGCATGCAGGGAAATAAAGAGACCACGATAGGTTAAGTTTGATTATTGTGGTCTTGTTTTTGGGAAGATACTGTTGGTAATCGATGCTACGCATAAGTTTGCTGTAGTCTTCGATGACTGTTTTGGGAGATGTTTTTAGAACTGCTACTTTTGACATGAGTGCACCA
>JAUVKD010000087.1 GCA_030596385.1 Methanosarcinaceae archaeon
CAATGATCGCGTCATCTTCAGTATGTCCATCCCTGACAAGTTTCACACCAATTCCAGATAGCTGTTTTTCCGCTTCAGTGAAACTCATTCCAAGTATTGTAATAGGATGGGGTATGGTCTCAACATCAAGTTGCTGTCCGGGTTGTGCCAATTTTATAAGTTCGATCCCTTTTGTGACATGTCCCACAACCGAATGCATAATACTGGAAGTACGGTCATCGCAGGATATGTACGCTCGTCCATTACCGTTACCGACTGTGCGTATCGAAACCGTGCCAACGACCCTTGGCTCAAAGTTCTCATAATCGCACATCTCGCCCTGTAAATTATCATCAGAAATAAATGAACTTGATATTACGCCAACTTTAAATGTCCCATCACGCGTAAGTGACAAAAAATGCTCTGCACCGTTAGGAGCATCAGGTACGAGCTCCACCTCAAAATTTGTGAATATTTTTACCCCATCATCGAGTTTTGTAGAAAGATCGGTCGTGCAAATACGCTCTGCCATTTGTTCCCATTCAATGACAGGTTCAATATGAATTATTGCATCACTTTTATTAAGTTCAAGTAAAATATTCTTACCACTTATAATCTTTGCAAACGTTCCGTTTTCAGGAGCACCATAATCTGAAGTATGACGGTTTTTTGTAAATATCAAATAAGTATTCTTCGGGTCAAACCCGCCTGCACCAAAAACCACCTCAAAACGTTCAAAACTCTTAGCACCCCGTGTTGGGCGTATATCAGTACCAAACGGTCCGAACGCCACAGCATCCTTACTAATCCATCGGATATGAGCACCTTCGAAATCCTTATGATGTTGAGCCCATATTTTTTTCGATGTTTCATCCGTACCCTCTAATTCTATACTAAATTCACCTTTTGGTGTTATAATAGCATAGGAAATAATATCATCACCTTTGCGCCCAGTGATTTCCTTGAGTATCCCGATTGCAGTACCATCTTTATAGGAAGTGTTCGAAGCACTTATTGCTTCTTTGAGTGTTGCCCCTTCAGGTAATGTTACTTTCTGTTCATTAACCTCAACCATTATTTTATTACTCATATGAGCGCCTCCTGACTATTGTTTTACGAAAGTGTGATGAGGATAATAAGAAGAGAAAATTATATAAGGTTTTCTTTAACATTGTATGGATGATTTTACGATTGCAAGCAGATCAATAAATATGGAATTATATTGGTATCCTCTTCAAATCTTAGGGTAACTGACTCCTTTTTGAAATCGAAAACCTGCTAAGGCAATTGATTTAGATAATCCGAATATGCATTTTACCCTGCTTTTTGAAGAGGATACTTATATTGTTCGAATTGAGACCGGATTTACATGATGCACGGGATATACAGAATAAAATCTCAAACAATATGTGTAACTCTTACAAATCCAATTTAATATTATCTATATATTTATCGATCTAATCTTGGAGATATCCAGATAAATCTTATGATTTATCCTCGGCCTCGACCCGTTCTTCTTCAGAGAGTTCAGATAAAACGATTTCAGGGGGGCCGATATCTATTATTTTTGCTGCTCTCATAAGAGCTATACGGTCGCATACTTCAAGCACAAAGTCCATATCGTGTGATACGATCACAAAAGTCTCACCCATCTCCTCACGTGCCTTGAGGATTGATTTTGTAACCTCTATCTTTGTAATCGGATCCATCGTACCTGTAGGTTCATCCATAATGATTATCTTTGGTTCTTTAATGAGGATCTGGGTCAGTGCGACCCTGTGCCGTTCTCCTTCACTTAACTCATCTGCCATTTTAGACAATATAGATTTTGCCTTGTTCTCTGTAAAACCTGCTGTTTGAAGTGTCGTTAAGGCTTTTCGGACCCCAAGTTCATAAGGGAGATCAAGACCAATTGATTCTGTTAAATTATCAATAATTGTTCTGTGTGGATACAAACCGTATTCCTGATGAAGGATTCCCATGTATTTGGTAGCACGCCCCCTCTTATCAGGACCTGGAACGGTCATGTCAACCCATTCATCGCCAATCCTTACGTCAATACTACCGCTTGTTGGTTGTATTACGCCCATTAATATCTCGGAGGTGGTTGTCTTTCCTGCACCACTTACACCTACAAGACCGAATATCTCCCCTTCTTTCACATCAAATGATAGACCGTTTACTGCGCGCACAACACCCCTGTCAACTGAAACATATTTTTTAACAAGGTCCTTAACTTTTATGATAGATTCGCCAACTACAATATCATCATGTTTTTCAATCGTATCGACATGTTTCATAAACACTTTGGAAACTTTTATAGGATCGCCTTCACTGACAATCTCGCCGTCTTCAAGGAAGATTGCCTTGTTTGCCAATTGTTCTATAACCTCGGACCAATGGGATGTGATTACCATTGTCATATTAGATTCATTCACAGCATTCATGATAACATCATGAACGATCCCAGCAGTTTTCGGATCAAGAGTACCTGTAGGCTCATCCGCAAGGAGCAGCATCGGTTTTCTCACAAGTTGTCTTGCAAGAACAACTCTTTGTTTTTCACCACCACTAAGATCACGTGCTATGTGCATCATACGATGGGACATCTGCACTTTATCAATAAGATCTACTGCTTTTGACAATGCATCAACACTTGAGTGTCCGATCTCTGTGAAGGAGTTCATGACATTAACAATAACCCGCTCATCACCATATAATGCGAATGTGCGCTGAAGCATGATCGCAATTCTTTTTGTGGTCTCTTTTCTTTGGGGGTCATTTGCCTGAAGTTTGACAAAATCAATCTCATGTGCCTGCATTGTTTCGTCATCACATATTGGGCATTTATGGCCTATTTTGCTTGGAGGTTCCATGTAGCCACATTTGCCACAACGAGCCAAATGGTAGATTACCTCTCCACTGATACTCTTATATTGTTCAACTCCTCGCAAGACATGCATAAGAACGGTCTTGCCAGATCCACTTCGACCCAATATACCAACGACTTCTCCTTCATTAATATTAAGATTAATGTTGTTCAATACCTTGGTTCCTTCGTATTCAAGAATCAGGTTTTTGATCTCTATGAACAATGCCATTATGATTTCCTCCGACAAAATTGGATGGTGTAATGTTTTAATTAAATAATTATTTAGTTTAAGTTAGTTTAAATTACTTAAAGGTTTTGTAAAACATGTGCAAAACTCAATGTCTTATTACATCATATGTTTTATGTTTGAACATTACCAATTATAAAATTGATATGAACTATAATTACAATATAGAAAGCACTACATAAACATAACGCATTATTTACGCACTGTGAACTTCCAAAATCAAGTGCAATAGACGTAATATAATAATGTTGAGATTACTATAAATTACCAATTATACCAATAACTTCTGCAATGTCTTTAATTACGACATCTGCCGCATTCTTAAGTTTTTGCGGTCGCACATCCCCCTGCTGAGTAGTCATAATTCCTATATCTGCTGCTCTTAATGCAAGTATGTCGTTTATGCCATCCCCTACCATCACCACGACATCATATTTTTCCTTCATTTCAAGAACAATACGCTCTTTGTCCTGTGTTGTTGCGATATCAAATACCCTTTCAATAGGAATTTTTACAACTTTTGCAAGTTGCCGCAAATTACGCATGCTGTCCCCGGACGCAATGTAGGTATCAATTCCCATTTTATTCAGTGTTTTAATAGTAAGGGGGGTGTTCCGGAAAATCCGTCCGCCCGTGCTCAATACATATGATGCCGAATCATTCTGCGAATCAGCGATAATACCTACTGCAAGATAAAAAACATTTGGACATTGATCAGTGACACAATTGAGCACATCATGGAAATCACTTATCATAACTTTGCTATTTTTGATGATATTAAATGCCATATGTACTGTAAAAGGACTGCTTGAGCAACTTATATCTATCGAGATATCATTGTCATTGATGAACTTAATCAAAGATATTGCAGGATCTTGTCTTATAATCGTTTCCGGTTCAGTGTGGAGAATAACGAGTGCTTGATGTGGTTTTTTTGCAACAAGTGCAGTACTTTCAATATTGTTGAACATACAACCTGTAACCGGATCCTTCGCCACACGGTACATATGCAGTAGCGTGCCGGCACTGTCGAATATTACAGCAATACGTTTTTGCATGAAATAATGATTGAACTAATGCGTAATTACCTTTTCGACAAAATTCCAATTATCAGTAGAGCGGCGAACCTGATAACAGGCACCCTGCAATATATCCCAATATCACGCCGCTGTTCAAAAATGGTAAACCCGCTTGTGGTTTCCCTTTCATGACAAAAATGCCAAGTGCAAAGAATCCTGCAATTGTCCCGATCATTGCGCCAAGTGCCGGATACGATATGGGTCCTGCATGTTCTATAAAAATATATGCGGATACTACGAGTATAGTCGGCATCACTGCATCACCCAGTCCCATGAAAAACGCTTCTTTTTCGCCCTGTTTGTCGAACTTTTCTGTCCTGAAAGAATATCCGGAATGTTTGGGTATGACAAACAGTATTGGAAGTTTAAGTTCCATCACGCCGTCTGCCAGTGTGATCATGTGCTTTGTCTTGTACACTGATATAACATCATAGATTGCCAGCAACACCAAAAGTACAATGGTTGGTATGACTGCGAGTGATATTCCAAAAATAGCAGCAGCACCTGCGCCTACCATGAGCCCGATACCATTAATGACATACCATTCAGGAAACTTGTACAGGACCACAGTACTACCAGTGGAAAGCAGGATAGATATCACACTATTTGTGATCGGTGATACCGATGTGAGCGAAAAGAGTGCATAAAGTACATAATAAAGAGTTGATGCGACAGCCAATAGGATTACGAGCTGAATTATCCATTTCATGTTCTTTTTGATAGCAACAAGTAGCATGAACGTAAAGATGAATATAAGGCCGATGTAGTATAGTGAATTCATAGTTGCTGTGGGGTCTTCAAAAGCGACCATGTCTTCCGCTTGCATTGGTGCAGCCAAAAGAATTGCAAAAATTTGCACAACAATTATAATTCCTGCCATTGCCACAATTGGCATGTAACTTGAAATAGTTAGTTTTTCAGGTGGCTTTTCCGAACTCATATATTTTAGACTCCATGCAATCAGTATGATTGTTCATATTGTGATATAATATAAAACTGTAACTATTAATCCCTTTTTAAAAACGGAGACCGATATCGAAATATCAGGGTATCCACTTCAAAAAGCAGGGTAAAATGCATATTCGGATTACCTAAATCGTATTTGTATAGATGGTTTCGATAAAATTCCGATTGACAGCCCATACTGCAATACCCCGCACAGCAATACCGCCGCAGGCGGCAGATTCCATACATTATAACCTTAACTCCGAATGAATAGGGAATAAGTCACCCCCAAATATCATATTACGTACTCCTTTCGCAAATTAAACCAACGTAAGTACTGATACCTTTATTACAACCTATTCCCTATATACCGAA
>JAUVKD010000207.1 GCA_030596385.1 Methanosarcinaceae archaeon
GGTTGTTACATATACTTGACCAAATTGCTGGAATATCTCATCATCACACCTTAAGACCTCCATAAGCCACCCACGTTCATCAGGAATGACTTTCAGGTCTTTAATGCGAACGTCATCGATTATAATTTTCATATTTTTCACCTGTTCTATCATCAAATATATATTTCATATTTAAATGTACTTAAGTCATTTAATATCATTCATGCGGTTTATGTTGTGGGGTGGGTATGTTAGCCCATGTTCGCAGATACTTCGAAAATTCAGTTCCGTTTGTCTGCCTTTTCCTCCTTTTTGCCAACATCTTCGGAATACCTTTTAAAGCATCGATCTTCGACCGCAGGATCGTGCGTGCATTGCCTTTTAAAATATAATATGGTATTACGGCAAGATTTCTGCCAATGATCCATGGCAAAGATGTGATCAATAGTATAGTAGGATAGTTTTTGACAGAGTTCCATATTATGTTGCGGTTTCCGTAATATATGGTATAATCACTTCCATATCCGGCAGTTCCGCCATGTGCGTGATATACTACGGCATTTGGGACATACAGGCACTTCCAGCCTGAAAGCCCGGCACGAAATGACAGATCAGCATCTTCCATATATGCATGGAAATCCTCATCAAAATATCCGATCTCATCAAGCATATTTTTTCGATACATAGCAGCACCGGCGCATGCACCAAACACATTTTCAAGAGAGTCGTATTGCCCGGTATCGTACTCGAACATACCTCTGTCCCAGCATGCCCCGCTTCGGGAAATACAGATGCCGGTTGAATTGATCATTTTTGGAGCATCCATAAATAGCATCTTTGATGCGCATATTCCTGCGTTTTGGTCAATGGTCAAAGCTTTTACAAGTTCTTCTATCCATCGAGGGGAAACTTTTGTGTCATTGTTCAATGTTGCTATAAATTCACCATTTGCTACTTTTATCCCAATGTTATTTCCTTTTGCAAATCCCAGATTTTCTTTGTTAGCAATGATCTCAACAAATGGGAAATTATTTTTCACATATTCTATGGAGTCATCACTTGAGTCATTGTCTACAAAAATGATCTCAATTGCAGGATATGTCTGCATCATCAAAGATGAGATGCATTCATCTAAATACATCATGCCATTATAATTTACAATTATGACTGAAACCAGAGGTACATCGTTATCCATTTGAACCGTTACCTTCCATTATCATTAAGGTTTCTTTCATTTCGGTTAAAAATATATCTACATCAAATTTCCGGGATTGTTTGATACAATTCTCTTTGAACTTAGCCGGATCTCCTGAGATTGTACGCACAGCATCTACGATCGCATCCACATTGGCACTGATCAGTAAACCTGTTGATCGATCGATCACGGTTTCTTTGTAACCACCTTCATTCATTGCAACTACTGCTTTACCCGAAGCCATTGCTTCAATTGGTGTCATGCCAAGATCTTCATCCAAAGATGTAGCGATAAATCCCCTGCAACGTGCATAAAGATCGATCAGTTTTTCTTCTGTTATATGGCCAAGCAATTCTACGTTATTTGGCAAGTTATTTTGGATACTGGTGGCATAGGGCATGGCATGGTCGGCCTCTGCATATCCCCCAACAATTATCAGCCGTTCCTGTGGCAATTTTCCAAATGCCTCGATCTGCAATTCCACACGCTTTTCCGGGTACAGTCGATTCACTGACAGCCAAAAATCCCCAAATTCTTTGAACTTGGATCCGGATACATTAACGGGTGGATAGATCACCTTTGAGTCACGGTTTAAATATTGTTTGATCCGTTTTTGGGTGTTAATTGAATTCGCAACAATATAACGAACATGTGATACATAATGCTCATAAGTAATTCTATGTAATTTTACCCAGACCCTGAATAACTGTTTTTGGAAAAATGGCTGTCTTTGCAAGAAAACATCGTATAGATCATAGAACGCCCTCATAGGGGTATGGCAGTACCACAAATTCCTCTGATGCCTCTTCGCAGCAAAATGTGCCCAGTTACCTGAAAAAATAAAAAAGTCATAATCCTTTGAAAAATCGCACATCGCAAACTTCAATGACGCAGATATCTGCTTAAGCGGCGGCAGTTTAACAGTCTCACCAAGACTAATGATATTTACATCTTCAAATCCCATCTTCCGTACTGAATCCTCATCCACATCAGTAGTGATCACATCAGCACCCAGTCCGCGTGCAAGTGTAAGTATCAACTTCTCGCCCCCTCCTATCGCCCCGATGTAATCATGGAATATCGCGATTCTCATATCAATTCCCCATACACTTTCCTCAACTGTATATCAATCGAATTCCAATCATATCCATGCGCCGTCTTTTTTGCACCAACCGACATCCTCTCATAAAGTCCATCATCCGCCAGCAGTGTTTGCACAGCTCCGGCAATAGCTTGCGCATTCAGTTCCACTACAAATCCTCGCGTCTCATTCACCAGCTCAGCTGCAGCATTGCGCGTCTCATTAACAGTCACCACAGGCACTCCGCAAGCAAACGCTTCTAGGACAACGATCCCAAACCCCTCGCGGCTTGAGGGCAGAACCATTGTCTTCGATGACTTAATGCGTGCAATTACTTCATCGTACTCCATAAACTTTAAGAACTTAACATTACCATTATCCTGAAGTCCGCGCGAGGCGGCAAGGTCGACCAACCGTCCTTTCTCGTTCCCGCTCCCAATCACAAAACATTTGACATCCGGCACATCCTTGCGGACCAGTGCCACAGCTTCAAGCAGTACATCCACATTTTTCTCTCTGATGAGCCGCCCGACAAATATTATATCACATTTTTCA
>JAUVKD010000177.1 GCA_030596385.1 Methanosarcinaceae archaeon
CGCGCGCGGTGTTGCGATTGGCAGAAATGTATTTCAGCATGCTGATCCTGTCAAAATGACAAAAGCAATAACACATATAGTACACAGGAACATATCAGTCGAAGAAGCACTTGAAACACTCAAGTAATATAAAATTGAATGTTATAAAATTAAATTGAATTAAATCAGTTGACTTGGAATCTGTGATAACATGAAAGACAAAACCGTATGGATAAAAGCCGATAAAGGCAACTGGGACGAGCAAAAAGGAAGGATTACGACAGGTCTGGAATCAGGGGCGGAATGCGTACTGGTAAATGATGATGATGTGGAAAGAGTGCGCGAACTGGGTTCTATTAAAGTTGCAGCATTTGCCTCTGACAACAAATCAGGTGCAGACATTGTGGTTGTTGGAAAAGGCAGCGAAGGAGATGGTACAAAGCCCATACCACCTGATTTTAGTGGTTCACTGGATATTACGACTGCAAGTCGTCTCGTGGACAAAGGTATACCGGTCGCAGGGTATGTAGTAATTCGAAATAAAATATATGAGGAATTTGCAGCAGAACTTGGGAAAGTTTGTGATTATATCATCACAATCGGTACGGACTGGCAGATAATCCCGCTTGAAAACCTGATTGCAAACCTGCAGGATCAGGATGTCAGAATTATATCAGGAGTCCAGACGCATGAAGAAGCAAAACTTGCACTTGAAACTATGGAACACGGCTCTGACGGCGTGCTTATTGATTCAGATGACCCGAATCAGATCAAACGCACGGTTGAAATTGCCGAGAGGTCAGGTGTTGAAGGAATAAGTCTTGTGCCTGCAACTGTTACAAAAGTCGAAGCTGTTGGCATGGGTGACCGTGTATGCGTAGACACCTGCAACCTGATGATCAGGGGAGAAGGAATGCTTGTGGGTTCTCAATCAAACGGCATGTTCCTTATACATTCGGAATCCGAAGAAAGTCCCTATGTAGCATCAAGACCTTTCAGGGTAAATGCCGGTGCTGTGCATGCATATGTACGTGTGGGTGATAAAACCAGATACCTGTCCGAGCTTGAATCAGGAGATGAAATTACGATAGTCGGTTCAAACGGTAACCAGAGAACAGGTATTGTCGGACGTGTAAAGATCGAACGAAGACCACTCATACTTGTTGAAGCTGAGGTTGAAGGAACAATTATCAAAACCATTCTGCAAAATGCAGAGACGATAAAACTTGTTGGAAAAGACGATAACCCGATCTCTGTTGCAGATATTAAAGAAGGCGATGAAATAATGGTTCACTTTGAGGATAATGCACGGCACTTCGGGATGAAAGTGGAAGAAACGATAATCGAGAAATAAGATAAATTTACTATTCCTATGATTAAAATTGGTGTGTTCAATATTGGTAAAAGAGCCGCAATCGTTGCTGCTATTGGCGAAAAGCCAATCAAAACCGCAAGGTCTGCAAAATTGCTTGGAGCCGATATTCTTGAGATAAGGTTTGACTTTCTGGGTATCACGAATCCAAATTATGCTAAAAAACTGGTCAACGAGATCAAATCGGTTACGAACCTGCCATGTATTGCAACCAATAGGATACATAGTCAGGGTGGTAAATGGTCAGGAACCGAGGAAGACAGAATTGCATTATTAGTTGACATTATTGAACTGGTTGATGCAATAGACATTGAACTCCGGACAAGCGAGGAAATACGTGAAAAAGTGATCAGTAGTGCAAAAAACGCTGGCAAGACCGTGATCGTATCCTCACACGATTTTAACAAAACACCTGCTGTTGACCGGATGAAAAAAACGATTGATGATTGCTTTGAGGCAGGTGCAGATATCGCAAAACTGGCAGTAATGCCGGAATCAATGCAAGATGTACTAAATCTGCTGCAGGTTACCATGTATGCAAAAGCGCCAGTGTGCACCATCTCAATGGGCGATAAAGGCAAACACACACGAATTGTTGCCCCGTGCTACGGTTCCGTGTTAACATATGGCTCGGTAGGGGATGCGATCGCACCCGGACAATTGTGTGTAGATGAACTGAAAAAAGCACAGGAGATGCTTTTATGAAAACGATTTTTGCAGTGTTTGGAGACCCAATAGAACATTCAATGTCACCAGCTATGCACAATGCTGCATTTACGGATATGGGAATGGATTGTGAATACCATGCCTTTCGGGTCGGACAGGATTCACTCCGTGATGCGCTTATTGGTGCAAAAGCCATGGGTTTTGGCGGCGTGAACCTCACAGTTCCCCTCAAAGAAAAAGCGCTCAGCATTGTTGATGCTGATCCACTTGCTGCAAAGATCGGTGCGGTAAATACCGTGTATTTTAAAGACGGAATGCGAGGGTATAATACTGATGGCATTGGTGCTAAACGAGCGCTTGATAATGCAGGCGTGGATATTGCAAATACCAGAGTGCTAATTTTAGGTGCAGGCGGTGCGGCGCGGGCAATTGGATTCCAGTTTGCAAATGACGGTGCCAATATTACGATCGCAAACCGCACTGAAAAACGTTCCCATGACCTTGCACGTGATATAAGCAGTGTCGGTACGGCGCAGGGTACCGGACTTACAAACCTGAAAGGCCTTATCGCACAGGCAGACATCCTTGTAAATGCTACACCTGTCGGAATGCACCCGAATACCGATCAAACAATTGCAACTGCGGATAGCATGCATCCGGACCTCACGGTATTTGATATCGTCTATAACCCACTTGAAACACGCTTGTTAAAAGAAACAAAGATTGCGGGTGCGACTGCTGTAAACGGTGTTATGATGCTTGTTTATCAAGGTGCTGAAGCGTTTCGGATATGGAACAATGTAGAACCCCCTATAAACATTATGAAAGATGCGGTTCTTGAAGCATTGGGGATACAAAAATCATGAAGATGCTGGTAATCGGCGGTACCGGTGAGATGGGACAGTGGTTCACCCGGTTTTCCAGGGAACATGGTTATGAGGTTGTGGTATGGGGCAGCAGTCATCGTATTGATGTGGCAAAGCGCATGGGTGTTGAGTTTGCATCCGATCTTGACCATGCGATTGGTGAAAGCGATGTCGTAGTTGTGTCGGTGCCGATAGATATTACAGAAAAGGTTATTGCAGAAACTGCCCCGAAAATGAAAGATGGCAGTCTGCTTATGGACATCACATCCCTTAAAGCGAGACCTATTAAGGCGATGGAGAAATACGCACCACCGGGTGTTGAGATACTTGGAACCCATCCTATGTTCGGACCATCCATACCAGACCTGCAGGGACAGATAGTTATCATGACACCGGTTGCGGGGCGATGTGACAGGTGGTTTTCGATCATACGCGCTCTTTTTGAGAAAAATGGCGCGCACATTGAGGTTATTGGTGCAAAAGAGCATGACAGGTTCGTATCAGTGATACAGGGGCTTACGCATTTTGCATACATCACCATAGGAACAACATTCAATCGGCTTGATTTTGATGTGAATGAATCACGCAGGTTCATTAGTCCTGTATATGAGATAATGGTGGATTTTGTTGTAAGGATTCTGGTACAGAATCCTTACCTCTATGCGCTGATCC